>CAZGKH010000218.1:0-6916 GCA_964525665.1 uncultured Anaerolineae bacterium
ACAACCCCGACTTCATCGTGCTGCACTACCGCCTGGGCCTGGGGCTGGGCTATCGGGCGACGGACGGCAGTTGCGTTCCCACCGGCGGCTACATCAATATCATCGAGGGCGACAACTGGGTACAGGAGTGGCCGGGCGAGGCCGTGGTGCAGGATTCGTGGTTCTTCCCCTACGCCGGCTCCGACCGCGTATTGCAGTGCACCTGGGGCTGGTACCTGATGGAGCTGGACGACCCAGGCTGGCGCAGCTATTGGATAGGCGAAGTGCTGCGCCAACTGGCCGCCAACGAGAACGACGCCCTCTTCGCCGACTCCTTCAGCGTGCCCAACGTCATGGGCGGCAGCACCTACGAGCCAGACCTGCCGGCCTACGATCCGACCTTCGAGGCCGAATGGGCCACACGCATCGAGAGCTTCATTGACTATGTGCAGGCCCAGTTCGCCGGCCAGTACTATCTGATCCCCAACGTCGGCCACTGGGTGACGACACGCAACGCCACGGACTACTCCAACGTGGACGGCATCATGATCGAGGGTTTCAGCGAGTGGGGAGCGGGCAATCCTTTCGCCCTATCCGACTGGCAACTGCAGATGAACCGCATCCTGAGCCTGACCAATCTGGACAAGGTGCTCATCCTGCAATCCTATGTGGACGAGACCGACGTGGAGGATCGGCTGTTCAACCTGGCCACCTACCTGCTGGTCAAGGGCGTGCACAGCTTCATCAACATGGACCTGGGCCTGGCGCCTGAGTGGTTCCCTGAGTACGAGATCCCCATCGGCTCGCCGGTAGATCCGCTGCCAGCCGACATTGACGACTCTCTCGACCCTTCGGGCCTGTACCGGCGTGACTACACCAACGGTCTGGCTCTGGTCAACCCTGGCACCGTAGCACGGAGCATAGACTTGGGCGGCGCGTACTACCTGGCCACGCCGTCCGGTGGCGGATTGCTGCCGGGCGACGCCGATACCTCAGCCTGGAGGGTGGATTACACGCCCGTGACCAGCGTCACCTTGAATCCCCACCAGGGGGCCATCCTGCTGGTGATGCCGCCTTGCGACCTCGAGGGCGACCTGGACGGGGACGGCGACGTGGACATCGCCGACATCATGCTGGTGGCCAGCCTTTGGCACACCGCTGTGGGCGACCCCGCTTACAACTCCGCCTACGACCTCGATGGCAACGGCGTCATTGACATTGTGGACATCATGCTGGTGGCGGTGCATTGGGGAGAAGATTGCACCACACCCACGTCCACTCCAACGCCGACAGCTACCACAACCACTACAGCAACGGCGACGGCTACGCCGACCTCAGCGGGAACCTCAACGCCTACGGCAACGGCAACTGCTACGCCGACCCCAACCGCGACTCCGACGCCTACGACCACCACCACGCCCGGCGCCCTCGACGTTGCGCTGACGGTCACGGACCAGGCCGGCGTGGCCCGCGTCTCCGACCCGGTCACCTCAGGCGTGCCCTTGCCCCGTGCAGCCAACGTCACCGACGCAGCCCAACTCCAGCTCACCACCGCCGGCGGCCAACCCGTGCCCGCCCAATTCACCCCCCTGGCCCGCTGGGGCGGCGCACCCGACGACACCTCGAAACCCATCAAATGGGTACTGGTGGACTTCCAGGCCAGCGTGGACGCCAACAGCAGCGCAAGCTACCATCTGACGCTTGCAGATGTCGGAGGCTCTTCGAGATTTCGCGGCATCACAGTATCGGAATCCCCAACTCGTTGGGGGTATGGCGCGGCGGCCCCGAACAAGTTCGGGACTCCGTTGGAAGTTGATACGGGCGTGGCGCGCTTCATCATCTCAGAGACGGGCTTCGGCCTGTTCGAGCAGGTCTACCTCGACCGCGATGACGATGGAGCGGTGGATGACCCGCTGCTGGCGGGCCCTGGCGAGATCGTGGCTACCGCTGGCGGCGTGATTTACCGCACGGATACCAGTGCGCCTGTTGAGATGGTTGTGGAGATGACCGGAACGCTGCACACGGTGATCCGCGTGCGGGGACACCTGCGCAGTACCCCTGGCGACAAGCTGTTGGCCTACACCGCCCGGCTGCACTTCTACGCCGACCAGCCCGCCGCCCGCGTTATGTTCACCGTGTGGAACGACAACCCTGTGGTGAACGACGGCACCGGTCAGCCGGACATCAAGGCCTTTGGATCGCCGAACACGGTGTTGTTCGACGACCTGTCGCTGAGCCTGCAACTGGCCGGCGCCGGTTCCCCCACCTACCTCCTGGCGGGCGGGCCGGGCGAGACCTGGAGCGGCGCCCTCACCAACGCGGCCCAGCTCTACCAGGACTCGTCGGGCGGGCCGCAGTGGAATCACGCGCCCGACAACGCCGCCAACACCTTCCGCGGTTTTCAGGCCCAGGCCAACGGCGCGACGCTCCACGCCGCCTGCACGGACGGCGACAATGAGGACACCTGTCGCAGCGAGGGCTGGGGCGGCCTGTTGACCTCCGACGGGGCTATTGTAGCCGGCGTGCGCCATTTCTGGCAGAACTACCCCAAGGCCATTGATCTGAGCGCCGATGGGACGGTCTCCGTCGGCCTGTTCCCTGGGGACTACAGCCAGGACTTCGAGCTGCGGGTCGGGGAGCAGAAGACGCACGAGGCGCTGTTCTACTTTGGCGCGGACGATGCGGCGGGCCGCATGACCGCGCTACACAATCCGTTGCGAGCCTGGGCCTCATCTGGATACTACCTCGACCAGGCCGGCGTCTTCGACCGCGCCGCGCCCCACAACGCCGCCGCTTTCACTGATTTCGAAGGCTACGTGGACGCCGCCATCCTGTACAACCAGATGAACTTGCTGTGGCTACGCGATGGCGGCGTGGGCAGCGGCTGGTACTACGCTCCCCGTCCCGAGGCCTGGGGTTGGCGCAACTTCGGCGACACCATCGCCGAGGACGAGACCAACGGCGACGGGTATCCCGTCTTCACCAACCAGCAGTACGATCACCCCTGGGTCGCCATCCTGCAACTGATCCGCTCGCTGGATGTCGGCGGCGGACGGGCCGATCTCTGGTGGCAGATCGCTGAGTCAGGGGCGCGCCACCAGGCCGACGTTGACATCATCCACTCGCCCTGCACCGGCTGGCCGCCCGACGAGATGGTGGCCTGCATGGACGCCGAGCAGGGTCCGCCCTACATCACCGGCTGGGCCATGGGGGGCCGGCTGACCAACCAGCACCACGCCGACCCCAGTCCCAACCTCCATCGCCACGCCCTCATTGACTACTGGTCGGGCGGCATTCGGGGCCTGTTGACCTACTACTACCTGACCGGCGACGGCACCGTGAGGGATGCCTGGCTGGAGATGGCCGAAAACGCCCGCTGGCGAGTGGACAACAGTCCGTGCGACCCCAGTTGCGGTCCGGGCTACGCCCAGAACAATCCCGGCGAGGGCGATGCCCGTGGGCCGGCCTACGCCCTGGAGATCCTGACCGACGCCTACGCCGCCACCGGCAATCCGGCCTACCTGACGTCGGCCCAGGACGTGGTTACGGAGTCGCATCCCGACAACACCTGGTTCGGCCAGCCTGGTTTCACGCTGGATCCAAACGTGAGCCCGTCGGGCAGACAGACCTCGCCCTGGGGGCTGGGCATGATCATGAAATCGCTGGGGCGCTACCTGGACATGACGGCGGAGTGGACGGGGACGCCCGACCTCACGGCCCAGGACTCGCTGCTGCGGTACGCCGAGTTGCAGGCCGACTGGTGGCGTCTGGGCGAAGCCGAGCCCACGTGCTACTACTTCGGAGAGAACGGAGGCTGCACGCCCCAGGCCCAGAACTACTTCCTGGCCGATGGTCTGGCCTGGGCGCTGATCCACGACGATGGTGGAGCGGATCGTCAACTGTGGGAAAACGTCGCCGCCGACGCCTGGCAGAAGAGCGAGGACGAACCCTGGGGGCCGGGATACGCCAAGGACACCTTCCTGACGGCCAAGACCCATTTCATGCACGCCAACAACGGCGTCGCCTGGATGCGATACGCGCTGGAGAGCGGCTTGGCGCGGTGAAGTGTTGACAGGAAGCTTGGATTGTGCGTAACTACTCACCTGCTCACGCTGGACCCTAGTCCAGCGGCCTCAGCGGTCGTTGTAGCCCTGGCCAAGCGCATGTTTCACAGTTTTCAGCGCTGGTCATCGTCATTGGAGCAGCGGACTAGGGTCCGCTGCGAGCATAAGGTGAGTAGCATAAGGTGAGTAGCATAAGGTGAGTAGTTACGATTGTGCTAAACTGGAGGCAACGGATGGGCAGATGGAGTGATGCGGCGTATCCGCTTATCTGCTTACTATCCGCTGCTGCAAGGGGTACGCCAGGATACGGCTGGAGCGGGTGGGGGAGCTGTGAGCGGGGAGAGAGACGGGGAGCAAGAGAGATTGACAACTACATCGCCAAACTCATTGAGGGCAATCGTTTTCAGGGCTTCGTAAGTCGTCGAGATGGTCATCGAGTTCCCTCAGACGTGCGTTCAGGTTTTCGGCGACAATCAGGTCTTCCCAGGCCGGGTGTTCAACTACGGCGCCTTGAGCAATCTTAGATTCCAGGTCTGCGACGGAGTCGGCGCCGTAGCGAGCCAGGGGTTCCAGCTTAAGCTGCAAGGTGCGGCGTTTCTTCTCGAGCAGGAAGCTCACCAGCGCCTGCCAAAACAGTTCACCTTCGGTCAGCCCCAACACGACACTGCGATTTCATTAACCTTAGTCCTTGCCGTAGCGATGGCCATGATTACCTCCAGTTTGTCACAGAATGAATTTAGCATAAGTTCTGCTAAAAGTCAAGTGGGGTGATCATGCTGGTGGCGGTGCATTGGGGGGAGAGGTGTGAGGATTGACAGGTTGCCCGCAATGTGCTAAAATGGCTGCGGTTAGCAGGGCGGCCTCCACGCTGGCCTGACAGAACAAACGATATCCCCGAACCCGACGCCAGCCAAGGCCGTGCTTTTGCGTGCCCTGAGGCCGGCGTTTTGTGTCCGCAGGTAGCCAGACTTGTACTGAGCCCGTCGAAGTAAAGGAGCTTACGATGAAGCAAAGACGCATTAACGCAACACTGACGATTGCTGCTCTAGTCCTTACCACCCTCCTCATGCCCCCGGTCCTGCTCCAGGCCAGGAGCGATACCGGCACGGCGGTTGCCGCCGCGCCCTATCCCTTGGCCCGGATACCTCCAGAGCACAGCCGCTTCGTCCTGCCCTGGGAGACACGCGCGTCTCTCGCCGGTGTCCTCCAGGGCTGCGACGTGCCCTGGGACGTGAACGACGACGGCGGAGTCAATATGGTTGACATCCAGCTCGTCGCCGACCGCTGGCGCGCGGGGCTGGGCGATCCGAATTACGTCGCCGCCTACGACCTCAACAACGATCAGATCATCAACGTCGTGGACATCATGCTGGTTGCAGTCCACTGGGGTGAAGTGAGCCAGTTCCCCGGCGGGGGCCTGGTCTGGGCCGAAGGATCCAGTCGAAAAGTTCTCCTCACCGACCCGGCGACTGCCAGCATCCTTCGACAAACTCAGGACGCGGCCTGGGTCTGGGATAGCTGCTACCCCCGTCTCCATGCCGCCCGCAACGAGACGGAGCCCGTGCAACTGGTCATCACCGCCGGCGCCCAGCCCCTCACCGGGGTAACCGTGGCGGTGAGTAATCTGAGGCTACGTCCTGAGCCCTTCGACGGAGCTCAGGACAGGCCTGTCGAAGGGCTGGCGACCGGCTCGGGCGTGATCGCCAACGCCAGCGCCACCATTGATCAGGCCCAAATCACCCTCTACCGCGAAGCGTATTACACCGTCTCGCAGCCCTCGGACCCCTATGGCTACGGGCTGCCGGCCGGCGTGCTGAACCCCGGTGCTATCCCCGATGCCCTGATCCCCTTCGAGGACCCCTACAGCCCCGGGCAGCTCGTGGGGGTGCCCTTCACCGTGACGGTCGGGCAGAATCAACCCATCTGGATCGACTTGACGGTCCCCAGTGAGACGCCGCCCGGCACTTACCAGGGCACCGTCACCGTCACCGCTGACCAGGGCTCCCTCTCCTTGCCCCTGGAGCTGGTGGTGTGGAACTTCACGCTGCCGGCGCAACCGTCGCTGTTCGTGAGCTTCCCGATGGACCCTTTCTGGACCCTGCCGCCCCAGTACGACGTCTCCGCCAGCGACACGAACGCCATCTACGCGCTCACCGACAAGCACTTCGAAGCCCTGGCGGACCATCGCCTGGGGCCCATGAGCCTGTACCTCACTCCAGCGGTCACCGAAGTGGCTGACCAGGTTCAGCTCGACTGGACCCAGGCCGATCCCCTCTACCAGCACTGGCTGGATACACGGGGACTCCTCGGCTTCTACGTCCCCGACGTGTACGACGGCAATAACGACCGCTACCGCATCCGCGACGACAATGGCAATTTTTACACCCAGGCTGACTTCACCCCCGGCTCGACGTTCGTGACCAAGGCGAAACAGTACTACACGGCGTTGCGTGATCACCTGGTGGTCCGCGGCTGGTGGGACCGCGCTTTGGCTTACCCCACCGACGAGACGGAGTGGGTGGCGGACGAGCCGGAGCACAACGGCTCAACCGGCCACCAACGTCTGGAAGCCTGGGCACAACTGCTGAAGGAGGTGGACTCGGGCTACCGCATCACCGCCGCCAGCGTCTACCCCATTCCCGTCGGGCCGGCCGATCGTGGCTGGCCGGACCTCAAGGGCCTGGTGGATGATTGGAACGTCGTGGTGCAGGACGCCGACCTGGACCCGGCCCTGTGGGAGAGCCGGCTGGCCCTGGGTGAGACCCTCAGTTTCTACCACAACGACTGGGGCGACTTCCTGGACTACAAGGCCACGCTGCACCGCGGGCTGGGCTGGGTGGCCTACAAGTACGACGCCTGGGCCTTCACCGGCT
>CAZGKH010000219.1:0-6901 GCA_964525665.1 uncultured Anaerolineae bacterium
GGAGTAGTTCTTCAGGATGAGGGGGAGGTACACTAGGTGGCCGTGTGTCAGTGTCCCCGTGGGCGTAGGTGTGATTGTGGGCGTGGGCGTCGGTGAGCCCGTAGGCGTACTAGTTGCTGTGGGCGTGACAGTGGTCTCTGTAGCAGTGAGATGGAGTTCCACGCTTGTGCTGCTATGCCAGGTCCCTGTCTGGTCGGCGGTATAACCCGCTATCTTGAAGACGATCGTTTCTCCCTCGACTCCCCCCTCCTTCTCCGGAGTCTCAGGATCGTCCCCAGGCACGTCGAGGGCGTAAGCAGAATCCCCTTCCCAAGTGGTGGTTTCTGTTTCGGCGTACTGCACCCCTCCGATCCAGGCTGAGACCATGGTGCCATCAGGCACATTAACTCCATCGAGTTTTACGGTGCCGTAGAAGCTTGACGGCAGCGGTGGCACGGCTTCTGCCGTCGCCGGCGACAAAGCCAGGAGTACTATGGTTGCCACTAGAACACTGGTTATTCTGGTGGTGTCTTTCATCTCCTCTAACTCCCTTCAGTTGCTGATACTGAGTACGCAATCCTCGCTGACTTTGATCCAATATCCTAGCCCAGGCTGCATTTCCGTCAGATCATTGGCGTAGGGCGGGGCACTGACATCATATCTCTTCCAAGGGTCTGCCGTATCCGAAGCATCGTAGGCATAGATTAGAATGTATTTCCCGTCTATCGAAGAAAGGGCATCTGCAATAGACCTGGACTTAGTTGATGGGTAGCCCACCAAGTTCCACCCTTCACAGAGCAGGATGTCCGTTTGGGTGGGCGCCTCCCCCGAGATACTCAGTCTGTCGGTATTCGCGACCCTGATCCAGAACCCCATCTTGTCGCCGAGGTGGGTCAAATCGTTGGCGTAGGGCGGAGCGCTGACATCGTACTTCTTCCAGGGGTCGGCCTCGTCGCAGCCGTCGTAAGCGTAGACCAGGTCGTAGTTCCCGGAAATTGAAGAAAGGACCGTTTCAAGAGACGTATCTGCAGGAACCAAGGGTAATGAGATCAGATTCCAGCCGGGGTAGACTCCAGAGGGACTCCGCGTTGGGACTGCGGAAACCTCATCGCTGTACGCCGACTCTACGCCAGAATCGTCCAACGCGGTCACCACGTAGTAGTAGGTCGTTCCTACCACCAGGCCACGATCAACATAAGTGGATTCGGCCGTGTTCCCGACCAGTTGATACCCGCTCCCCGGCGACGTCGAGCGATAAATCCGATAGCCGGTGATACCACTTGTCTCGGGTGGCTCCCAATCCAGCAAGATTGCCTCCCCTTCTGGATGCGCCGTAGCCACCAGGAACTGAGGCGTCGGCACCTGGCCGATGGTGGTAGTTGCTGTATTGTTGGTCTCATCCAGTTCTTCTACAACATTGGTGGGGTCAACGACGACGGAAATCTCGTTCAAACCGCCGGTCGCCGTCCAGGGCACGGTGACCTCATACACCTCGTTGTGAAGCAGGGGGGTATCCATCACGGCTTCACCGATCAGTGCGGCAGCACGGTAGATACGCACCAGGGGTCTCTCAGCAACGCCAACGCTCTGCATCCCCATATTGCGCACTGTAGCCGTGATCAGCACCGTTTCGCCTGGTTGAGGATGGCTATCTGAGAAAGCTATGTCAGTTGCTGCAATGCTAAGGTCTTTTCCAAATGGAATGTCAAAAGTTGCTAGCCCATCCTCGTAAGTTTGGGCTCTCCCAGGCCCATGCAGTGCCAGTGCTGCAGCTTGGCCTTCCTCGACGCCTCCATGGGCATCCACGATAAGGGTGCGCCCCGAAACGGGATCCACAGTGGCTCCGATCTGCCAGTCGCGTGCTGCGTCTTGCGTCAGGAACTCAGGTGTACTCCAGTGCAGTGTGGACTCGCTAAGATCGGCCGTGGCGACCACCACGTCTCCGCCGAAACCCTCCGCACCTTGACCTGTGAAGCCTCGGAAGGCGACAACACCGTAGTTGGACGCGTTAACGGCTAGTTGGGGGTCAGCGGCCTGGGTGCTTTGTCCTATGGATGCCAGTTGCCAACCGCTGGCCGTGAGGCGAGCCGACCACAGGAGGTCATGCAGGCCCTCGCCATAGAATTGGCCCTCTGGATTCTGCTCACGGATGGTGAAGATCAGCAGGGGTTCATCTGCTGTACTGAAGGTCACCTCCGGGGATAGGGCACCAGGCGGCCAATCGCTGAGCACGGTCGGTGCACTCCACGCGACGCCGTCCCAGGTGGCATAAGCCAGGTGGCGATCCCCGACCGTGAGCAAGTCAGCATCGGCATCGTGGGTCCATACGGCGAAAGCGTGACCGGTGCTGTCGTAGGCCGCGGCTGGTTGAGCAGCTTCTGCCGCCGGGTCAGAGGTGAGGGGGGCCGGTGCACTCCAGGCGGCGCCGTTCCATTCGCTGAAATAGATCTCCCAATCGCTTCGGGTCTCGATGTGGGCATCGCCGTCTCTGAGCCAGAGCAGGAGGACGCGGCCATCGGGCCCGGCAGCCAGGGTTGCCAGGCCATCAGGCAGGTCGTTGTCGGTGATGCGCCCTGGTGCGCTCCACTGGGTGCCATTCCAGCGGCTGTAGTACAGTTCCTGTTGGGCCAGGGCAGCGTTGATGTCAGTCAGGGCCTCCCCTTCAGCACGCGTCAGTTGGTTCTGCGTCCACACGGCCATCGCCTCGCCCGTCGAGAGGAAAGCAACCCGTGGGTCGGTCTCAAAGCGTTCGTTGCTCGTTAGTTGGGCCGGAGCACTCCAGTTGGTGCCATCCCACAGGGCATAAAAGACCTCAGGCTCGACGATGTCTGGGTTGGGGTCACGGTCAGCGATCCAGACTACCATCGCACCACCTTGCCCATCGGTGGCCATGGCGGGGGAAGCGAACAGCTCAACCGGCACTTCCTCCGGCCCCGCCACCTGGACGACGATACGGGGATAGCCGCTGGAGCACCCTTCTGGCCAATCTTCATCTATGAGTGTATAGGTGTCACTCTCCGATCCAAATAAACCCCATAGTACCTCAACATAGACTTTGACTTTCAGCCTGAAGCGAACACAAGGATCGTCCAGATACAGCTTGCCCTCCCCAGGCGGCGGCGTGAAATCATAGACGATGGGCAAGTAGAAAGTGAAGGTCGGGCTAACCTTGGACCCAACTTTGGCTACACCAAGGAGGATCTCCAGGCCAATGTCAACCTCGACATAAGGGGAGATACCAGGGACAAGACGTATCTCATCGGCGGTCAAATCGCTGAGCAAGCGCCCTTGGATAGTGAGGCTGCCATTGAAGCCGACATCCACGCTGAGCAACATCCTAAAGGTCACAG
The DNA here is from genome assembly GCA_964525665.1 of uncultured Anaerolineae bacterium. GTDB lineage: Bacteria > Chloroflexota > Anaerolineae > VGOG01 > VGOG01 > CAYMKL01. The sequence continues at coordinate 3,330 of CAZGKH010000219.1, forward strand.
GACCGATTTGGAAAGTGGCAATGGTGAGATTGTCAATAACCGGCACGCTCTTCCCAGGGACAGACAGCGATTCTTGCCATTCATAGCTCTGCAGCCCGTACCCAGCCATACTGGCTTGCCCGCTGAGAATGGGTCGTGCGGGGTATTGCTTATCCAGCGCGGGGATGCTCAAGATCTCTGCCTTCAGCACGCCTCTGGCCTGATACTCCCACTCGCCGTCAATCCCAAACTTTTCCGTGACGACGATGTCTGATTCGAACACATTCCGAAGCGAGCCCAGATACGGCACGTCGAAATCCTTCTGATAATACAGGCGAGGGTTGTTAGGAACACGGCCCTCAAAGGTGTAGTTCCGCTGTGCCTCTGACCAGGTGACCTGCGGATTCAGCACCCAGGACTGGCCATACCAGGGGGGAGGCGCGATGGTGTAGATGGTGATCTCTTCGGGTGGTGAACAAAGGCCACCAGTATCATAGGCGATCACCTGTAAGGTAGCGTTGCCAGCCGGCAGCTCGCTCATATCGAACTGGGCTGTCCAGCCGTCGCCCGGCGTATCATCAACGTAGCTCTGACCATTCAGGCTGAACTCCACGTGTTCCAGCGGATCGCCACTTGGTTCCACGTAGGCCGTGAAGGTGTTCCAAATGGGGATGCCCGCCCCAGGCAAGGAGATGAAATAGCCGATGCCCTCGTCCGTGGCCCCGTCGAGGCTGGCTTCCACGCCGGTGACGGTGGGTGGCTCCGGCGATGAGACCGACTCCACGTTGCTCCAATCGCCGCAATCTCGGCAGTTGCAGGCCCTCACCTGGTAGTACCACATCCCTCCAGCATGGCACGTGATGTCTGTGGAGGTGGATGGACCCGAATACACTGTAGCTGGACCGGAGAAACCGTCGTTGTCGTCCTCCTGCAGCTCGTAGGTGGTGCCATCAGGGACGGAGGACCAGGAAACGGTGTAGGCCCCGTCGTAGTCGTCGTTGCTGATCGGGTCCAGGGTGGGGGGCTCAGGGATGAGCCATACTTTCACCGATTGGGTATTGCTCCAACCGCTGTAGCACAAGTCGTTGGAAGCTCTGGCACGGTAGGAGTAGGTGGCTGGAATATTGTCTCTGATATACACTGAGGTGCCTGAGCCCTGGTAGACGGTGGCTGGGCTGGCGAAGGAGGGGGCGTCGTCCTCTTCCAGTTCGTAGCTGGTGGCGTCGGCGACGGAGGACCAGGAAAAGCCATAGTTCCCGTCGCAGTCGGGGTTTTCAATAGAATCGACCGTGGGGGCATCCAAGACGTAAACAGACTCGGTGTTACTCCAATCGGTGGTATTGCGGCAATTGGAAGCCCTGACCCGGTAGTAATACCTCCCTCCGGCCTGGCCAGTGATGTCCGTTGAGGGGTCTGGTCCCTGATAGACGGTGGTTGGGTCGGAGAAGGAAGGATCAACGTCCTCTTGCAGTTCGTAACTGGTGGCGTCAGCGATGGAGGACCAGGAAACAGTGTAGTCTCCATCACAGGGTTCGTCGTTGCTGATGGGGTCGAGGGTAGGGGGCACATCCAAGAGGGGCCACACTGTTACCGCCTGGGTATCGCTCCAAGCGCTATAGCACAAGGCGTTGGAGGCTCGCACACGGTAGTAGTAGGTGCCTGGACTCCTGCCTATGGCGTACCTGGAGGTGCTTGAGCCCTCATAGATCGTGGTTGGGCTAGAGAAGGCGGGGTCGTCGTCCTCTTGCAGTTCATACCTTGTAGCGTCGGCGACGGAGGACCAAGAAACGTGGTAGCTCCCATTACAGTCATCGTTGTCAATCGGGTTGAGGATGGGAGCGTCCAAGATGTAGACTGACTCCGTATTGCTCCAGTCGCCGCAACCTCGGCAGTTGCAGGCTCTCACGCGGTAGTACCACGTCCCTCCACTGCGGCCTGTGATTTCCGTGGAGGTGGATGAGCCTGAGTACACAGTAGCTGGGCTGGAGAAGGATGGGTCGTCGTCTTCTTGTAGTTCGTAGCTGGTGGCATCAGCGACGGAGGACCAGGAAACGGTGTAGTCCCCATCGCAGGGATCATCGTTGCTGATGGGGCCGAGCGTAGGAGCCGCAGGGATGGGCCACACTTCCACCGACTCAGTGTTGCTCCAATCACTACAGCCCTCAGCATTACAAGCCTTGACTCGATAGTAGTAGGTGCCCGGGCTTTTGCCTGTAATGTTCTTTGAGGTGTTAGGACCCTGATAGACGGTAGTCGGGCTAGAGAAGGAAGGGTTGCCGTCCTCTTCAAGGACATAGTGCGTGGCTCCGCCAACCGAGGACCAGGAGACGGTATAGTCGCCGTCACAGTCTGGGTTGCTGATGGGGTATAGGGTAGGGGGAGTGAGGGAACACACCTGGACCGACTCGGTATTGCTCCACTCACTGCAGCCATAAAGCCTGACGCGATAGTAGTAGGTGCCTGGACTCTTGCCTGTAGCATGGAACTGCTCTCCCTGTTCGACCCCATACTCCTCTGGGCTGGAGAAAGACGGGTTGTCATCCTCTTGTATGATATAGAAGCCGTTGACTGAAGACCAGGAGACAGTATAATCGCCATCACAGTCTGGGTTGCTGATGGGGTAGAGAACTGGTGTCTCTGGGCAGGTTGTGTAGTTCACTACCAACTGAGGTCGGTTGGCACTGCCTTCACGGCTGTTGAAAGTCCGCCCCCAAATATTAGGATTAGACCAATCGCCACCCTCCGGACCCTTCAGGCCAAACCCGTAGTTGGAGTAGGACCCATCTTGCCAGAGTTGCACCAGAGATGTCACGTCCCAGGTGAGCCAGCCAGTCCCAGTGCCAGACGTGGTCGAAGCGAAACTGGCGTTGGTGATCAGGGGACGATCATTCCAGGTAGCCGACATCTCTTCCCAGGGGTGGATCACCCGACGGACGCTCAGGTCTACGGAACTGAGTCCAGAACTCGATTCCTGGTACAGACGCAGGGTGGCCCCGCTGATAGTCGCGTTGGGGGGCAAACCTGTCAGGTCAAAACGCAACAGGATTCGCCGCCGGTCGCGAACGTAGCAGGGGTCACAATCGCCTGTACTCAGCGTGGTGTCTGCGCCGAAGTTCGCGTCGGGGTTTGCTTCCGTCACAAAAGTATCAGCTACAGGGCTCAGGGTGACCTCGGTGTCGAGGGCAGGCCTCACCTGTTGGGCAAGAGCGTGTTCGGGATCGTCAGCCCACATTAGGCTGATTCCGATCATCACCGCCAGCAGCACCAGAACCACTGAGATGCTCTTTTTCATTGCCCGTCACCTCCCATTTTTCCGCCTAGATAGGTCGTCTTGATTGAGCGTCTGGCTCCGTCGGCGCTTCGTCCCCAGCCTGGGTTTCTCGTTCAACAGCACTCGCCTCGTCATTGGTTTGCTCCCGCAGGAAGGCAAAAGTGATACGCAGGGCAAGGGAACCGGCGAAGACGGGCTGGGCGTATTGCTCGAAGTGCTCCACATCCCCTTCTACTTCGGCCCTACTACGTCAGCTCCATTCCGAGCTGCTGCGCCATCCAGAGCCGGTCTTGCTTAACCCACCATTCCACGATCTTGCCAG
>CAZGKH010000220.1:0-6885 GCA_964525665.1 uncultured Anaerolineae bacterium
GTTCAGGTGTCATTGCGAGGCACGGTTTGTTGTGCCGAAGCAATCCCCAATTGCCGATTCGGAGATTGCTTCGCAACGACTGCTCCCAACGACGATGGAGATCGCTTCGCAACGACTGCTCCCAACGACGATGGGGATTGCTTCGCAAAAACCGCTCGCAATGACACTGGGCTGAACGGTTGCGACCCTATCTCAACAGATGGAGACTTCTATGTTGGAGACCGTAAGTAAACAGCAATTGACTGAAACACCCTGGAAACTCCCGTTTTTCACCATCTGGACAGGGCAGACGTTTTCGCTGATCGGCAGCAGGGTGGTTCAGTTCGCGCTGGTGTGGTGGCTTACCCAGTTGACCGGCTCGGCCACGGTGCTGGCGACGGCATCAATGGTGGCGCTGCTCCCAGAGATCATCCTGGCCCCCATCGCTGGTGCGTATGTGGACCGCTGGAACCGGCGCATAGTGATGATCGTGGCCGACGGCATGATAGCGCTGGCCCTGCTGTGGCTGGTGTATCTGTTCTGGGTTGATGCCATACAGATCTGGCACGTGTACCTTGTCATGGCGGTACGCGCGGTGGGCGGGAGCTTCCACTGGCCGGCGATGCAGGCCTCGACCTCGCTCATGGTGCCCGACAAGCACCTGACGCGGGTGGCGGGCCTCAACCAGACATTGAACGGGGTGCTCAATATCATAGCTCCGCCGCTGGGGGCACTGCTGATGGGCGTGATGCCACTTCATGGCGTCATGCTGGTAGACGTGGGGACAGCTATACTGGCCATTACGTCGCTGCTCCTTGTGCAAGTGCCGCAACCCAAGCGCGACGATATGGGCACAGAGAAACCGTCAATTTGGGCCGACATGCGCGAGGGGCTGAGCTACATTCGGGGCTGGCCGGGGCTGGTGGCTCTCATAGGGGTGGCGATGCTCGTCAAGATCGCGCTGACACCAGCTTTCTCGTTGCTGCCGCTCTTAGTGAGCGATCACTTCAACGGCGGAGCGGCCCAGTTGAGCCTGCTGGAAGCGGTTGCCGGGGTGGGTATTGTGTTGGGCGGCCTTATCCTAAGTGCCTGGGGCGGCTTTCGCCGCAAGATTTACACCACGATGTTGGGCATGGCCGTATTGGGTTTGAGCTTCTTGGTATTGGGCCTTACGCCGGAAGGGTTGTTCTGGATGGCGCTGGCGAGCATCTTTGTGGCAGGATTCACTATATCACTGATAGATGGCCCGATCATGGCCATTCTTCAGGGGGCGGTCGCGCCAGAGATTCAGGGGCGCGTGTTCACCATGATGGGTAGTTTGCTCTCGATCACCTCACCCTTCAGTCTGGCTGTCGCCGGCCCGGTGAGCGATTGGCTTGGCCTTCAGGTGTGGTACGTGGTGGCTGGCCTGCTGTGCGGGTTGATAGGGCTAGCCGTATTCTTCGTTCCTGCCATTGTGAACATTGAGGAGAACAACCAAACAGGCAGTTGCAGTTAAGGAGTATTCATGGTATAATATTGTGCGTACTCCAACCGTCATAGAACCTGCCTGGAGAGAACCTATGGGCTTTGTAGACCGCGAGATGGAACTGAATCTGCTGGACGATTTGTATCAGCGTCCAGGGGCTCAATTCTTGATCCTGTATGGCCGGCGGCGGATTGGCAAGACTTGCCTTCTGACCCATTGGTTGTCCCAGCTTGGGGAGCGTCACTTCTACTGGGTGGCCACACAAACCTCAGCCACTAATCAACTCCGGACCTTTTCGCAGGCGGTGTTCCAGTTCCTGAATCCCGGTGCTCGAATTGAGCCCACGTTCAGCTATGCGTCGTGGGAGGCGGCCTTTGATGAGGTCCGGCGGGCAACTGCCCAGGAGCGGCTGGTTGTGATTCTGGATGAGTTCACTTACGTCATGCAAGCCAATCCTGAGGTGCCCAGCATCATCCAGCATGCCTGGGACCACCAACTCAAGGAGCAGTCGGCTGTGTTCCTGATTCTGACCGGTTCCCTGGCTGGCATGATCCAGCGCCACGTACTGGACTACCAGGCTCCGCTATACGGGCGCGCCACGGGCAGAATCCGTCTGCAAGCCCTTCCCTTTGGGGCACTGATGGAACTCCTGCCCCGTTACCGGCCGGACCAACGGGTGGCTGTACATGCCATCACCGGCGGCGTGCCGGGCTACGTTGAGCTATTCGATGACCAGTTGAGCATCACAGAGAACCTGCGGCAGCGCATCGTAACTCCGGCCAACGTGATGATGGGAGACGCAGTCTTCTTGCTCCACGAGCAACTTGATGAACCGCGCAACTACATGGCCATCATCGAGGCGATTGCGGCAGGATACCATAATCTATCAGATGTAGCCAAGATGGCCGGCCTCGCCCGCACCAACATTGTCAAATACCTGGGCGTGCTGCAAGAACTGGGTTACGTAGAGCGCCAGGTGCCAGCCACGGTTCGTCGGCCTGAAAGGAGCCGCAAGGGGCGCTACGTCATCGTAGACCCGTACCTCCGCTTTTACTTCCGCTTCCTATCGCCCAACCTCAGTCTTATTGAGCGAGGCATGGTTGGGCAAGCGATCAGTCTGATGCAAGACCACCTGATTGACTTCATCGGCACACATACTTTCGAGGAGCTCTGTCGGGACTGGGTGGCTGTCCAGGCGGACCTTGGTACATTGCCTTTCCTGCCGGAGCGGATAGGGAGCTTCTGGTCGCGTCAGGCTCAGGTTGATGTAGCAGCCGTCAACTGGCGGACGAAAGACATTCTCCTGGGCGAGTGCAAGTGGGGCGATGACGAGGTGGGGCGGAGCGTAATTCGGGCTTTGGTGGGCAAGACAGACGAGGTATTGCCCGATGAACGGTGGGCAGTCCATTACGTCGTTTTTGCCCGGCGGGGGTTTACGACCGCTGCTCGGGCGGAAGCTGCCGCACTCAACGCCCCGTTGGTCACGTTAGAACAAATAGAGGCCGATATCCATCGCTGGATGAAAGGGAGACGGGTAAAGCTGTCGCCTACCGCGTAGCTGAGGGCGACCTGAGCGCGCACGTGCCGGAACAACACACAAGCCCTGGCAAAATGCCAGGGCTTTTGCTTTGCGACGAGACATGAAGTATAATTGCAGCAATGGACTGGCCCGGTCGACGAGCGAAATCGAGGAGAGGCTGTGAACAAGATCACCTGTGATAAACCTGTGAGGCAAGAATCTTGAACGTGTGGCAACTAGCCTTTGGTGTGGTCTTCAGCAGCATCATCGCCTGGGCAGGCTATCGAGGGCGGTCGCTTTCCCCCAGCGGCGTCGTGGGGGCCATGATCGTCGGCACCCTCACCTTCGGCCTGGGTGGGTGGAATTGGGGGCTGCTGCTGATCGCCTTCTTCATCTCCTCCAGCTTTCTCTCCCACTACCGAAAGGACGACAAGCGAGGGCTGGCTGAGAAATTCGCCAAGACCAGCCAGCGGGACCTGGGCCAAGCCCTGGCCAACGGAGGCTGGGGGGCTGTTCTAGCCATAGCCTATTTCTGCTGGCCTGATCCCATCCTCTTCGCCGCCTTTGTGGGAGCCATGGCCGCCGTCAACGCCGACACCTGGGCCACGGAGCTGGGCGTGCTGAATTCCACCCCGCCCCGCCTTTTGACCACCGGCCAGAGAGTGCCCGCCGGCACCTCAGGAGGGGTGACAACTCTGGGGACGCTGGCGGCTTTGGGTGGCGGCCTCCTCATCGGCTTAGTGGCTCTGATCTTCAGTCAGGTGGAAGCGATTTGGGGAAGCGGACTATTGAATAGCGGCTATCTCTGGCTTGTGCCCATCGGCATCCTCGGCGGCCTCGCTGGCTCCACCTTTGACAGCCTGTTGGGGGCTACGGTGCAGGGCATCTATTACTGCTCCCAATGCCAGAAGGAGACCGAGATCACCAATCCCTCCATAATCACCCCTGCAACACCTCCGTCGGGGTTCTCCTTCCGCGTTCGGTCCGGTCGAAGTCGCCGTCGAAGCTCACGAGGATCAGGTTGTGTTTCTCTGCCGCGGCATACTGGTAGGCATCATCAAAGTCCAGGTTGAACCTCCGGGATGCGTGAACGACGTCTTGCATATCCTCCAATCCAAGCCGCACCAGCCGAATCCCACCTGTCAACAACAGATCGTCCACCGTCTGCAAGAAAGTGTCATGCATCTTGCGCCGCAGAAGGATGATGCCAAGAGAGTAGAGCGAGAATTCAGTGAGGTACAGGCCCTCGGGGGCGGTATTCTCAAGAAATCGCTTCACTTCTCCAGCCTTCGTCTGCCGCAGCAGAATCTCTGCAATGAGGTTGGTATCCGCCAGATACATCAGTAACCCCACCATTCGAGAGCCTTGTGCTGCAGTTCCACCGAAGTGTATTGATCGCACAGGTCTTCAAGAGCCCCTTCCCAGTCAAACTTGAACTTGCCCCTGGGCTTCCTGGCTCGTTTCTCCAACAGAAACCGTATGAAGTCCTCTACCTCATACTGAAGTTCAGGTGGCAACACCTTAACCATCTCTCCAATTCTCCCCTCGATCCTTTCCATAGCTTCACCTCCTGCTAAACTCATATTTTGCTCCGTCTAATGCCATCACCTTCACCACCTCATTCCCCCGAAAGTCAGTCTCTTTCACCTGTCACTATTGTACTACACCTTCCGTCTTTTTTCAAGCCAGCGTCTTGCCATCTGGAGAGTGGATGTGAGGTCGTGTAAGAAACAAAGGCCACGAAAACATCTCGCGCCTTTCGTGGCCTTGCGTGTGTTTCGTGGTTCAAATTGGGGCGGGTTATCTTTTGATAGCGGGAGATGGTCGTGATGAGCAGCGTGCGTTTCGCTGGAAAGCCGCCCGCAAGGTTCAAGAACTCGAACTTGCCAAAGCGAGGGTTTCCGCCCTCGTGAATGCGGTGGCTGGCAGGAACTGGAAAGCCTCTTGAACTTCGGGAGGTTGGGCGTCGGATAGGGAAGCCAGGGTTTGGAGTTAATTCCTCACTCGATAGTTTCACTGCTTCTGCAATTGCTTCTTGAATGAAATTGTCTCCAGGATGTTTTGATCATCCAGAAACTCTACTGGTTCTGCGTCGTCGCCGTGCTCCCACATGAGAGAAAAGAACCAAATGCCGCTTTCGCCAATGCAAAAATCTGCAGGCGTGAAAGTCATCTTGGAGTCAAGCAGGGGCTCCGGACGTGACGGATTGTACTCTGCTTGCCAGCCGAATGCCTCGCCTTGCCAGGCATTTCTCTCCGCGTGCAATTTGGCGGCAAACTTTCTAACCTCGTCAAGGTCGGGAATTACAATAGGCACAATCGGGACGAAATCACGATCAAGCGTTCTCACTCTAGCCTTAACGGTTAACACGTTTTCGCTGCTCCTTTCGCCATGCCTCCAAGAGGTTGGTTCTGTGTTTTGTTAGATCCTTGCAATCTCATTGAGTTCATGCTCTCGAAACCTACCAGCCCTCGCTAAGGCAATAGGGCCAATCCAGCATTTCGCTTCTTTGCCCTCTTTTCCAACATGGACATGCGGTGGTTCATCGAGGTCAACTTCGTAGAACCAAAATCTGTATCCCTTCACTCGCAATACAACTGGCATGTTTGGTCCTTTGTATTTCCATCGGGCTACGAACCCGCAGCAAATCCGACTGGCTGACAGGGTGTCAAAGCGAAAAAGCCGCCCCTGACTTGCCCAGTATACTATACCACATTTCGGCTAGTTTGCCAACAAAAAAAGCCACCGTGCGGTTGACACAGATGGCTTCTTGTTTATCTCTGCCGCCTTTGCTCCTCTGCAAAGCTTGCCGTAGGGCAGCTAACCGCCAAATTGACAATATGCCCCTCATGTGTACAATATAACCCTGGAGGCAATCACCGTGAAGCATCTATGGTGTGCCCTGAACTCTGCAATAGTCAGTTCCGGCGACAGGTGTAACCCCGATCAACGAAAGGATCAAGGAGAATGATAGACCTGACCATTCACCAAGAACAACTGGAAAGAACCGTGCAGCGCGCCCAAGAGCGCAACATCATCATCCCTACCTTCGCGCAGATGAAGGACCCATCCCTGATTCCCGATGGGGTCAAGGAGCGTTTACTAAACGTCGGCTTGTGGGATGTGGATTCGCTCAACCTGTTCCGCATCACCTGGAAGAACGAGCCTGTACCCCCCCTTCATCCCCCCCAACGGGGGGGAAAGAGGGGGGGCGGTTTCGGCAGCGTCAACTACCTGGAGCTTCCACCGTCCCTGACCGGGGTGGAGGCCCGCATCATCGCCCTGGTGGGCAAGTGGTTCCCCACTGGCTCCCACAAGGTGGGGGCCACCTTTGGCTGCCTGGCGCCGCGCTTGGTCACCGGCCAGTTTGATCCCACCTACCAGAAGGCCGTCTGGCCCTCCACCGGCAACTTCTGCCGCGGCGGCGCCTACAACGCCACGCTGCTGGCTTGCGAGTCTATCGCCATTCTGCCCGAGGGAATGAGCCGCGAGCGGTTCGAGTGGCTGTCCAAATTGGCCGGCGAGGTCATCGCCACGCCTGGCTGTGAGAGCAACGTCAAGGAGATCTTCGACAAGTGCTGGGAGCTGCGGGAGACCCGTGAGGACATCGCCATCTTTAACCAGTTCGACGAGTTCGGCAACCACCTGTGGCACTACGAGGTCACGGGCCAGGCGATGGAGGAGGTCTTGCAGCGAGAAATGGGGCCGCACGATGCTTACCGAGGTGTGGCGCTGACCACCGGATCGGCTGGCACCATCGGCTGCGGCGACTATCTGAAGAAGATCTTCCCCACCAGCAAAGTAGCCGCCAGCGAGGCCCTCCAGTGCCCCACGCTGTTGCTCAATGGCTTTGGCGGGCACCGAATCGAGGGCATCGGCGACAAGCACGTCCCCTGGATCCACAACATCAAGAACACCG
>CAZGKH010000221.1:0-6865 GCA_964525665.1 uncultured Anaerolineae bacterium
CAGACGACGGCACCGTGGGCGGCTGGTTGACCACCGTAACCCGTCGTCACACCTGGCGCGCCGTCACCCGGCTGGGACGAGAATTGCCCGGCGAAAAAGAAGACGTCGCTGAAAGCACCGCCCTGCTTGGCCGCCAGACCTCTGACCCCATTGACCGCTGGGAGATGCTGCAAACAATGCAAGAGGCGATCAACCGCCTGAACGAGCGCTGCCGGCAACTTCTGCTAGCCCTGTACTTCGACCAAACCGAGCCTTCCTATGCTGAAGTGGCCACTCGCCTGAACATGCGTGTGGGCAGCATCGGCCCCACCCGCGCCCGCTGCCTGACCAAGCTCAAGAGCATCATACTCGAGGACGGCTGACATGTATTTTTCACCCCCCCCCAGTGGCATAACTGAGTGAGATTATCTAATACCCAAGACCCTTTGGGTTTCTTGCACAGGACTGAGAACGCTTGGGTGGCAAAACCCAAAGGGTCTGCATACGGAGGAGAGATATGGCCTCACAGACGAGGATTCCATTTGAGACCCTGGCCGACCTGGTGGACGGTCGCCTCTCGGAGAGCGAAGCGGCCGAAGTGAGGCGCCAACTGTCCGACGCCGACTCGCGCACTCAAGAGAACGTGGCTTGGCTGCAAGCCCTGGCCTCCTTTCGTCGGACTATGCCCCTCGAAGCCCCGCCCGAGCAGGTGCGGGAAGCGCTGCGCGCCCACTTCCGCCGTTGGGCCAAAGGGCGCCACCGACCGAACCTCTTCCAACGGCTGGTGGCTCAACTGACCTTTGACAGCCGGCTCCAGCCGGCTCTGGCCGGCGTCCGTAGTGGGCCAACCGAGTCTAGCCAATTGCTCTACACCACCGATGGTATGGACATCGAGCTTTACATCCTGTCAGCAGTGCCAGGTAGGGTGCGAATTCTGGGCCAGGCCCTACCCCGTGACCCAGACTTGGAAACGGTTGACTACACAGTGCAACTGCTGTCCGGGGAGCAAGAGCTTGGCCTGACCAACACCAACGAATTGGGTGAATTCACATTCGAAGCTGTCCCCGGCAGTGACTACACGCTCGTCCTCGTGAGCGAAGAGGGAGAGATCACCCTTGAGCACGTTGACCTCACCACTGGCTGAACTGATTGACGGGCTATTGGCCCAACCCAACCCCGAGGCTGGGGCCGCTTTCCTGCGCCAACAAGGGCGGTACGACGCTGAGACCCTGGAGGCACTGACCATGGCTGGCGACGCTCTGGTGCGGGACGCTCCCGCCCGTGGCGCCCGGCTGGCGGAGTTCCTGGTCGAGCTGGCCGAGGGGCTATCAGCTCACCTGGCTGCTGCCCGAGCCCGCTACCTGCGCGCCCAGGCCCATGCTCTGGCTGGCGAGTGGGCGCAGTCTTTCCCCCTCATCGCTGCGGCCCATGAGGGCTTCCTGGCTGCCGGCCAACCACAGGATGCCGTACGCACCAGAGTGGGCGAGATGCATGCCCTCGCTGGGCTGGGCCGCTACCCCGAGGCGCTGGCTGCTGGGGAGCGCGCCCTCGCCGAGACGACGGATCCCTTTATAGCGGCTCTGGTGTCTCAGAACCAGGGGCTGATCTGCCACCGGATGGGTCGCTATGACGACGCCCTGGCCTCCTACGACCGGGCCGCCGCTGGCTACGCGGCGCTGGATCAGGGAGAACGGCTCGGCCATGTCCACAACAACCGCGGCGTGGTGCTCCTCAGCCTGGGCCGGGGAGGCGAAGCTGTCCAGTCCTTCCAGGAAGCGGCGGCTATCTTCGCCGCCAGAGACCTGACCCTGCTCACTGCTCAGGCCCAAACCAATCGCGGCGCGGCTCTGTCGCTGATGGGCGACCATCGCACCGCACTGGAGGCCTTCGAGACGGCGCAGCGGACCTTCGAAGCGTTGGGGGCCGGCGTCGAGCGTGGCACATTGGGTCTGGACACCGCCACTGCATACCTGGCTCTCAATCTCTATCCCGAGGCGCTGGCAACCTGCGATGAGGCATTGGCTGGCTTCCGTGCTGCCTCCATGCCCTACGAGCAGGGCCAGGCTTTGGTCCGCCAAGCGGCGGCTCTACTTGCCTTGGGGCAGATAACCGCAGCCGAAGCCGCCCTGATGGAGGCGGAAACCATCTTCCGCGAGCTGGGCAACGAACCCTGGCTGGCCATCGTCTGGTTGGAACAGGCCGGTCTCTGGGAGTCGCTGGCTCGTGAAGATGAAGCCCTGGCTGTTGCCCGTGACTCCCTGGCCCTTTGCGAGCGACTGGGTCTGGCTGTGCAGGGAACCTATGCTCGCCTGCGTCTGGCCGATCTGCTGGCCGATGAGGCTCCAGAGACAGCACAGGCTCACTTGGAGAAGGCCCTGGCCCAGGCAAAGACATTGGCCCTGCCCCAACTGCGCTATCGGACCCATGCCCGGCTGGGCCGACTGCATCGCCTCCAGAATCGGACCGACGAGGCCCTACACCATTTGACTCAGGCCATAGAAGAGATCGAACACCTGCGGGCCACCTTACCCCAGGAAACCCTGCGTACCGCCTTTCTGCGTGACAAACTGGCGCCTTACGAAGACTTGATACAGTTGTACCTGGCCCGCGGCGATGAGGCTGGACTGCAACAGGCCTTCGCCATCGCGGAGCGAGCCCGGTCGAGGGCCCTATTGGACCTGCTGGCCGGCAGCATTGACTCCCAGCTCCAGGCTGCCGAAACTAACAAGGCCGATGCAGCCTTGCGGCAACAGTTGGAGGCGCTGCGTGCTGACCTGGACCTGATCTACAACGAGCTACTGGCTGCCGACACTGACGACAAGAAAGACAACCAGCGCGGCCCCCGCCTGGCCCGGCTGCGGGGTCAGGCGCACCACCACGAGCAGGAGATCAGCCGTCTGCGCCTGCGCCTGGAGGCCATCGGCTCTGGTTATCTCGACGTTTCGCAACCGCTCTCGCTGGAGGCAGTGCAGGCCGCGTTGCCCCCGCAGGCACGCCTGTTGGCCTACTACATCGCCGGCGACGAACTGCTGGCCTTTGTCGTTAGCCCCCTGTCCTGTGCAGAGGAGCAGGGGGGCAGAGGAGCAGAGGAGAGACAGCAGGTGAGGGTCCACCGCCGGCTGACCACACCAGGCGAACTGTCGCCGATCCTGGCCCGGCTAGGGATGCAGTGGAGTCGCTTTCGCCTTGGCGCCGAACACGTGACCCGCCATCGGGCCGCCCTGGAGGGAAGCGCCCGCGCTGTCTTGGCCGACCTCTACGATCAGTTGGTGCGCCCCCTGGCCGACGACTTGGACAGCCAGCAGCTCATCATCGTCCCCTACGGGCCACTGCATGGAGTCCCTTTTCACGCCCTGTACGACGGCCAGAGCTACCTGATCGAGCGCTACGAAATCTCCTATGCTACCAGCGCCACGGTCATGGCGCGCTGCCAGGCCCGGCCTCGCCGGCCGCTGGAACGGGCGCTGGTGGTTGGCGTTCCCGATACCGGCATCCCTTATGTCGCCCAGGAGGCCGAGACCGTGGCAGCCCTACTCCCCGGAGCGCAGCTATTGCAGGGCCAGAAAGCTACCATGCCTGCGCTGCAGGCCGCGGCGCCAGGACAGGATCTGCTCCACCTGGCCTGCCACGGGCTGTTCCGGACCGATAACCCCCTATTCTCCGCCCTGCGACTGGGAGATGGCTGGCTGACCGTGGCCGAGGCAGCCGAGCTGGGGATAGAGGCCGGGTTAGTCACCCTCAGTGCTTGCGAATCTGGCCGCAGCCGGGTGGTAGAAGGGGACGAGTTGCTGGGATTGAGCCGGGCTTTCCTGGGAGGTGGGGCAGCGTCGCTCGTGGTCAGTCTGTGGCTGGTCAACGACGCCAGCACCGCCTATTTGATGGAGGAGTTTTACCGCTGCTTGCAGGCTGGCCAATCAAAGGCTGCGGCGCTTCGGGCTGCCCAGAAAGCACTGTTGGCCACCGAGTCCCATCCCTACTACTGGGCGCCATTCGTGCTGGTAGGCCAGTGTTGAGTTGTAGCTTGATTCACTGGAGGTAAGGGTTATGCTTCACCGAGCTAAGTTTCTGGAGACGATGGGTATTCTGCTGACACTGCTGGCGTTGCTGGTGACGGCTTCCTACGCTCAGGATCCGACGTCTTATCATGATTCGTCGGGACTGGCTCAAGATGTTGAGCGCGAGTTAGACGCCAATGATGGTAACAACAATCCCAACGAATTGAAACACACCGCCATACAGACCCTGGAAGGCCATGCGGTCGCGCCAGATAATCAATGGGTGGATGATCGGATCAGTCAAGCCATTGAGCACATCGAGAACAGTCTGTCGCCCGATCTCTGGGAGACCGATTGGAAACTGACTAGCAAGGGCAAAGAGGTCTTCGACGAAGAGAAAGAGGCTGCCGAGGAACTGATGGAGATCCTGGATGAAGACGTTAGCGACCAGGTAGCGAATGATCGCGCCGTGGAGGCTATTGGCTATCTAACCGCAGCCGACCAGACCATCGCCTCTACAGCCATCGAGCAGGCCATTGCGAGGGCGCATGACGCCGGGTGCTACACAGCGGACATTCATGGTACTGAGTGCCAGAAGCTCCTGCATGAGATCGCTGAGGCCCAAAAAGAGATGGACAAGACCGAGGAGGAGATGGACAACCGCAAGTACGATAAGGCCATTGATCACTACAAAAAGGCCTGGCAACATGTCCAGTCTGATGAGCGCCAGTTCTACGGTTTCGTACAGAGCATGCCTGATGCTAATCCTGAAGGTCTGTTCATTGGAGACTGGGTGGTGGTGAGCGAGTCCAGCTTAGCAGCCAATTTTGTGGCCGAGGCCAGCACCGAGTTCGAACAGGATCACGGGATACTGGAAATAGGAGCTTACGTGAGGGTCAAGTACTACGTGTCAGATGGCGTTAACTACGCTATTGAGATCGAGACCGAGCACTACCTTGTGCCGGCCCAGGTGGTAGCCCGCTTAAAGCCCGAGGCGGACGTAGCCGGAGTCAATGACGACTATGAGGCATTGACTTTGGCCCGCCTGCTGGACCGCATCTACTTGCTAGGCCTGAAGCCCGGCAGCAACGCACGAGACACCGTGGACAGCATGCAAAACGACCCCCGCATCGCCTACGCTGAACCTAACCTGATCGGCCAGATGCCAGAGGCCGACCCTTATGAGATCGGCGCCTGGGCCGGTTACGATCCCGCGCCATCCCTGACTCAGTACGCCAACGAACATTTAGATCTGCCTCTGGCCCGCGAATTGAGTACAGGCAGCGGCGTAGTGGTGGCTGTCTTGGATACCGGTGTCCAATTGAACCATCCCGACCTGGCGCCCCATCTGGTGGCCGGCTACGACTTTGTAGACGACGACGCCGTACCGGTCGACGAGGGTAACGGCGTAGACGACGACGAAGATGGCCTGATTGACGAGGGTACTGGACACGGCACCCACGTAGCCGGCATCGTCCTCCTGGTGGCTCCTGACAGTCAGATCATGCCTCTGCGGGTGCTGAATAGCGATGGGGTAGGAAGCATATTTGACGTGGCCCAGGCCATAATCTACGCCGCCGATCATGGCGCTCAGGTGCTCAATCTTAGTCTGGGAACCAGCCTCCAGTCTGGCGTACTCCTGGATGCAGTTAACTACGCCCTTTCGGCAGGGGTGATGGTCGTTGGTGCGGCCGGCAACCTGAACAGCGCCGAACCCCAGTACCCCGCCGCCGCCGAAGGAGTGATTGCCGTGGCCGCCCTGGACGAGCAGTTGCTGAAGACCAGTTTCTCCAACCATGGGTCGTGGGTTGACCTGACCGCACCGGGAGAGAGCATTTACAGCACCTACCCGGTTGATGGCTACGGCTGGTGGAGCGGCACCTCAATGGCCACGCCCTTTGTCAGTGGACAGATCGCCCTGCTGCGCTCGCTGGCCCCCTGGCTGACCCAGACCCAGATCGAGGGACAGTTGGCGGCCAAGGCCCAGAGCTTAGATGAACTCAACCCGGACTACGCGGGACAACTAGGAGCCGGTGAGCCAGATGTAGCTGCCAGCCTGGGCTGCCACTGGGCGGACGTGGAGCCGGATGCCACTCACGACTTGCTGAACAACACCTGCGACGACGACGTAGACATCTCTGACGTGATGATCGAGACACTCCAGTGGGAACAACCACAGCCGCCGGGCAGTGTCTATGACAACGACCACGACGGGGACGTAGATATCACAGACATCATGCGCGTGGCTAGCTGCTGGAGTTGGACACGCTAGTGATAACTTGGTTATAGATGTATTTCTTGGCACAGAAACATGCATAAACAAGATAAGATAGCAGCACGAGGCTTCCACATATCCGCACATCCGCCCAACGAAAGGGTACGAGCAACCTATGCAAAGGCACCTGATCTTGAGCAAAGAGGCAACCACCAGGGACAGTGAGAGAGTCTGCCTCATGGAGTCATTGGACATTGACGAGGTGATCGCCACCGTCGAGCAAGCCCTGGAAGCAAAGAGGCCAATGGCGGAGAACAGACGAGTGCCGGGCGATCCCCTGAGGATCATCGTCGCCTTAGCCATAGCCATTGACGCCAAAGACCCCTGCACTCGGGGTCACTCGGTGCGGGTGGCGAGGTATGCAGCGGCTACGGCCGGTGAACTGGGGTTAGATCCCCAGGAGACCGAGGCAATCCTCTACGCGGGTCTCCTACACGACATCGGCAAGATCGGTGTCAGCGAGCAGATACTGCATAAGCCTGCCGTCTTGGACGTTGCGGAATGGGCAGCGATAAGGGATCATCCGATCACTGGGGCTAAGATCCTGGAGCCAATCCCCTCCTTGCGAAAGGTCACTCCCATGGTGCGGCATCACCACGAGCACTACGACGGCACC
>CAZGKH010000222.1:0-6863 GCA_964525665.1 uncultured Anaerolineae bacterium
TGATGGTCTTGATGTTAGCGGTGACATCCTCGCCCTCAATGCCGTTTCCCCGCGTCGCGCCCTGAACGTAGCGCCCGTTCTCGTAGGTGAGCACCACTGTCAGGCCATCAATCTTAGGCTCCACCACGTACTGCAAATCCCCCTGTGTCACCCCTTCCGGCAAGAGCTTGCTGATGCGCTCCAGCCAGGCCCAAAGCTCCTGCTCCTCGAAGGCATCCGTCAGGCTGAGCATCGGCCTGGGATGGCGCACCTTCTCGAACCTGTCCAGTGGCTCGGCGCCAACCCTTTGGGTGGGCGAGTCTGGAGGAACCAGCAAGGGATGGGCCGCCTCCAGCTCCCGTAGCTCCTTCATCAGCCTGTCGTACTCGGCGTCGCTGACGACGGGGGAGTTCAGCACATAATAGCGATAGTTATGGTAGCGTATCTCGTCTCGTAGCTCCTCAATTCGCTCGACGATGCTCATCTTCCGCGGCTCCTGGCAATATCTCCTTAGTACATCGTTGCATAAGTTCGTTCCATATTCTCCCCGCTCGCGCGGGACCCTAGTCCCGCGCCCTTCTGGGCACCGAAGCGAGATTCCTGAGTGCCGAGGGCGGCGGACTAGGGTCCGCCGTGAGCAGAAAAGCGGAACAGATTTACAGAAAGCTGTACTTAGATTATAACACCTTTACCAGCCAGTTGTCAAAAAGGGGGAAACGAGTCAACGAGTAACGAGGTAACGAATACCTTGTTACTCGTTACCTCGTTGCTCATCACCAAGCTCCCAGCTTGACAAAAACGCAGGGTGATTATAGAATGTCCCTACGATGCCCTACGACAAACTGAGCGTTGTAGTAAGTGTGATATTGATTTGCCTGGCCCTCTTTCTGATCGTGGAACTGCCGACGGAGATTTTCTCGTTAGCGAGGTTTTCCGCCGTCGTTCGGGGCTTACCCCTGACGATCCGAGTCCACCAGAACTTGCTGGCGGCCGCGATACTGGTCGGCATGGCCTGTGTCGGCACCGGCTCCATCATGCGCCTCCATCCTCTGTCCCAGAGAGGCTCCTTCGTTCCCTGGATCCTCCCCGGCCTGGCGACGCTGCTGGCCACGATCCTATTGCCTCGAGCCCCCGATCGAGTATACCTGCTGATCGGGTTGGCGACAATGGGGGTACTTCTCCTGTTGATCATCACAGCCGAGTATCGCACCGTTGATCCCGCGGTTTCTGGCTACAGTACCGCCCAATTAGGCCTGAACTCCATCGCTTATCTCATAGCCCTCGTCCTCTTTGCCCTCATCCACGGAAGCCAAGCGCCTGGGTTGCTTATGGCCACAGCAGCACTGGGCGGGAGCAGTCTGCTGGCCCTGGAGCTGCTGCACGGCACTCAGCAAAGCTTCAGGCGAACCAGCCTCTACGCATTGATCGTCGGCCTGGTGATGGGGGAGATCGTCTGGGTCTTGAGCTATTCGACACTGAACAGCCCTTCGATAAACTCAGGACACAGCCTGACCGCTGGAATCCTCCTGCTGCTGGTTTTCTACCTGATCACCGGCCTTGCCCGTCAGGAGCTGCTGACGCTCCTCAGTCGGCGAATCCTCATCGAGTTCGCTGTGGTGGCCCTGATCGGCCTGGCGCTGCTCCTCAAGTACGCCCCCTGAGCCATCCTCACAGCTCCACCTCGATGCCTAGCCCCAGCGGCTCGGCCCGTGTCAGCACTGCGCGGGCCACCGACACGTCCTGCACAGCGTTGCCCGCCGACTTGAAGAGAGTGATCTCATCAGCATCGCCGCGCCCTGGCTTGAGCCCAGCAGCTATCTCTCCCAGCTCGGCGTAGATGTGGTCTTCGGCGATCAGGCCCTTCTGGATGGGAATGATAAGGTCGCCTGTCTCGGATAGGCACCCCTCCCGTGAGCCTACCACCAGCCTGGCCCTCCTGACTGTTTGCTCAGGAATCTCTTGCATCTCCGGCGTGAAAGAGCCGACGGCGTTGATGTGAACGCCCGGTTTGAGGTCGCCGTCGGCGAAGACAGGCGTCGTGGAGGTGGTGGCGGTGCAGATGACATCGGCCTCACGCACGGCCTCCGCTGGGGAGAAGGCAGTCTTAAGGCCAGCGGGAACTTTACCCGTTCCCGCCATCTCCTGGGCGTACCTTTCCGCCGCCTGGGAGTTGACGTCGTAGACCCAGGCCCTTTCGATATCCCGCATCTCGCAGACCGCCAACAGTTGGGTACGCCCCTGGACTCCTGCCCCGAAGATGGCCGCCACCCTGGCATCCTTCCTGGCCAAAAGGTCAGTAGCCGCCCCCGAAGCCGCACCGGTGCGCAGCGCGGTCAGATAGGTCCCGTCCATCACCGCCACTGGCCGACCAGTGGATGCCTCCACCACAGCTACTAAGGCGAAGATAGTGGGCCATCCCATCTCTGGGTTACGGGGAAAAACGGAAACGATCTTGACCCCCAGGTCGTCGCTTTCCGAGAGGTAAGCAGGCATGAAGAGAGTCACCCCCTCGTGCCTCTCAACCGGCAGTTGGGTGCGCAGGGGCACCACCGCCTTCCCCGCCGAGAGCTGGGCGAAGGCCCCCTTCACGATCTCGATGGCCTCCCGCATGGGTACGGACTGCTGAACGTCCTGCTTTGAGAGAACTCTCAACCTCATACATACCTCCTCGATGATAATGCTCTGAGAAAGCCCAACAGGGCCCTCTAAACAACGCGGCTTTCCCCGACCAGCTCCCCGGCCTCGAATCGCTCCAACTGGAAGGGGTTGAGGTCAAAGTCTGTCTGGCCGCTGGTGATGAGCTCGGCCAATATCCGCCCCACGGCCGGCGATTGCATGAAGCCGTGGCCGCTGAAACCCACGGCGCAGTAGAAGCCCTCCACGCCGCCGATATGCTGGCCGATGATAGGGTTATCGTCGGGGGTGATGGCGTAGAGGCCACCCCAGCCGCGCATGAAGTCCGCTCGGTCGAGCACTGGCGCGCGGTGCGCGGCCTTTTCCGCCACCTTGACCAGGAACTTCAGATCGAAGTTGGTGTTGAAGCTGGGAGGTTCCTCATGATCGGTCATGCCCATCAGGATGCTCGCCCCCTCCCGACGGAAGTAGAAACTGGGGACAAAGTCAATGACCAGGGGGGTTTGCTTCGGCAGCTCGTCAAAGGGTGCCGTAACGAAGACCTGGCGGCGATAGGGTTGGACGGGCAACTCCAGGCCCGCCATGCCCCCTACCTGGGCCGCCCACGGCCCGGCCACGTTGACTACCACCGGGGTCGCGATCTCGCCCTGGTTGGTCACCACTGCCCTCACCTTCCCCCCGCTAATCTTTATGTCGAGAGCTTCCGTCTCTTCGCAAATCCTCACCCCCAGCCGTCTGGCCTGCCTGGCAAAGCCCATAGCGACACTGTAGGGATCGGCGTAGCCATCGCGCGGGCAGAAAGTGCCCCCCACCACGTCGTCCAGATAGAGATAGGGAGCCACATCACCGATCTCTCCCGGCGACAACAGGCGTACCGGCACACCCATGCGCTGCTGTATCGCCACGTTGGTCTGAAATTCAGTCCAGTCCTGAGGCTCTGTGGACAGGAACAGGTAGCCATGCTGCCGGAAATCTATCTCCGCCTCGAACTCCTCTGCAAAGCGTTCGAAGGTCTGGACGCTTTCCATGGAGATGCGGATATTGGCTTCCGAGGAGAACTGCAGTCGGATGCCGCCAGCACACAGGCTCGTGGAGCCGGAGGCCAGTTGCTTCTTCTCCACCAGCACGACGTCCTTGCAGCCCAGTTTGGCCAGGTGATAGGCGGTGCTGGTCCCCATGACCCCACCTCCGATGATCACTACGTTTGCTTTTTCGATCATTCTTCCTCCTCGAAGAAATCAACTCACGTCAGGTAGAGATTCGCCGTGACAGTCTCGACGTGAAAGACTTTACAACGAATTTGAGGATTTATCGAACTCCTCCTGGGATGATTCACTGCAGGCAACCCTTCGGTTAATCCCCCAATTCGTTGTGAAGAAAGAGCAACTACCTGGACAATGTTACATCTGTCATGGCGAGCCCTTCGATACCTCAGGATAAACCATGCACGGATCGAAACGAATGTGTCCGCGAAGCAATCTCCAAGCGCGCTAGGGGATTGCTTCGGCGCAAACAGTGCGCCTCGCAATGACACCTGAGGTGAAATCTAACATAGCCTGGGTAGTTACATTTCTGCTTTACCTGATTTCCAGCGTAATCTGATTATACACCAGAGGAATTTTGGAGTCAAATGTTACTGCCTACAACTTCCCCTTGTAAGTGGATGACCAACCAAACAACTTGCGCAGGCGCTGCGACGGATTGAACTTGAAGACCCAACTATCCTGTTCTGGCCTCACGTAGAAACTGCCGAAGTTGCGTAAAGAAACGCACTCTCCCTGTTTCAGCGCCTCATATGTCTGCTCTGGGCTCAGGTATGGGGCGTGAAGCGTCTCTCCCACCTCGCTGGTTTGACCAACAGGATGTGATCCCTGTCACCTGGCTCAAGGCCACCGACCCCAACCGCCGAGCCTTGGCGGCGGTACCCACGGAGGAGTTCATCGACTTGCCGGAACCGTTGACCATGGGCAAGGCCAGCAAGGAACACCAGGTGGTGCGGTTGGCCGAGACCACCGTGGACATCCCTGACCATCGCCCGGTACGCACCGTGGTCTTGGAGACCGACCAGGGATGGCGCTTCGGCATTCTCACCCATGCGCTGCGGCCTGGGGAGGTCGCCCTCGATGATTGGCGGGTGATGACCACCATTGCCGTGCTGGAGGCGATGCGGCTCAAGCAACAGGCGGAGAACTACTACAAAGTCAAGCGTCACGAGCTGGCTGGTGATGCCATCCCTACCCACCGGGTGCACACCGTGACCCTGACCGAGGAGTACGACCTGAGCAAGGGACGCTCCCTGCTGCGCCGCGCCCAGCGTCAGGTAGTCAAGTACGAGGCCGACATGGAGCGCTGTGAGGCCATGCTGAAGGCCGGAGACTTGTCCAAACAGGAATATCGCACCCTGCACCAAAGGGCAGCCCGTCTCCACGCCCAGAACCTGGCCCGCGTGGCTCAACGGGCAGCCGCATTGGAGCAGGTGACGGTGGATACGGCCACGGGGCAGGCTCAGCGTACCTACCAGGTGAAGCGGCTGGACATGCGCAAGATGACGCTGCTGAACCTGTACAAGGCGCACGCCTACGTGACCCTGAAGCTGCTGGCCGAAGAGATGGGCCTGGATGGGATGGGGCCTGAACGCCTGCGCCGAGAGGTTCTGGCCTTTGGCGATCGGGTGGAGATTGACCCGGCCCGACGAATGATGACGGTGCACGCCAGGCGTATCCCACGAGCGCGAGCCTGATGGGCTTACGAATGGCTATGCTGTCGCCTGGCCGATCGCTTGGCCACGTTCAGCCGGGATGGGGTGTCATACAGTCTGGAGTTCAGTTGGTAAGGTTCAGAACATATGTGCGTCAGAAATAGACGCCAACACTTTGCCGTCCTGATCAAGGCAGCCGTGAATCCCTATGTCAACCTGAGCTCTGAGCCCCACCCCTGGGGCGGCCCGGGGGCGGGCCTTTGCGCCTTAAGTTAACAGCGCGCTTATTCTATCGGCACCAGCGAATCCACGATGGGCAGGAAGACCGTCTCGTACAGCACATCGCGCTCTTCGACTGGGCTCCGCAGTATCATGATGAGCGTCCCCCCATCGCTCTCCGCCAGCGCGAGGTCCCGGGGGAGGCCCTGAGCCTCGAAAGTGTAGAGTGACCAGGTGAGACCGTTTGCCTGGCGCTCAGCGGTGCTTTCTGGCCTTTCCTCCAAACCATACCCCTCGGTCATGTCATCCAGCAGCTTCTCCGCGCTCGGCGATGCAACAGCCACCTGAAACGCGGCGGTGTCCAGCGCAGTGTTGGCGCGGGCAAAGATGCCGGGCTGTACTTCGGTCCAGCCCATGGGCGCCTCGCCGCTGATGCCCAACTCCTCGTTGGTGTAGGGCGCCAGCACCACTTCCGCGGCTTCGCCTGGCAAGTCAAAAGCCACGCCCGGCATCTGGGCGATGCAGGAAGCGGCGGGCGCTTGAGTGGGGTTGGCGACGAAGTCGCCGACGATGCTCCGGGCGCACTCACTGGCACCCAGGACGTCGTGGCCGATGCCCGGCAGCTCGAAGAAGTAGCTGTTGCTCAGATAGCTGGTCACCAGTCGGCCGTACTCTGGCGGCGTGACCGGGTCGAATTCGCCCGACAGCGCCAGGGTGGGGATGTCACTGACCAGCGGCTCTTTGACCCACGGGTCGCCCTCCTCGACGGGCCAGTTCTCACAGACGCCGAAGATGCCATACTCGATCTCAAACTCTGGGTCTGTGCTACCAGTCAGTTGCCTGGGCAAGGCTGCCACGACGTTCAGCAGATCCTCTGGCGTGCGATCAATCAGGTCGTCGGTGCACATCACGGAGAGCATCATGCCCCGGCTGAGAAGATCTAGAAGCGACAGGGTAGTGCTGCTCAACTGGGTCATCAGTCCATAGTCCTGGCTATGCACATCGTAGATCGCCTGTGGCAGAACAGGGATGATCTGCGTGAAGTAGAGAAAGGTCACCAGGTTGCCGAGCACCTCATCCCCGGTTAGTACGGCGTCGTAGCTCTGGCCGTCCAGGGGGTTCATGACAGTGATGGGAACCGGCTCCTCATTCAACTGGTCTATGACCTCAAAAAGCACCTCTTGCAGGTCGGGATAGGCGCTGTTGCAGGCTTCGTCGGCAGCGCAGGCGTCGAGCAGGTGCATGACGGCGTTCGCCGTGGTCGCGGATGCCTCCACAAAGAGGCTTTTCTCCAGCGGCAGTACCGAGATGATGGCCGCGCTGCGGATGCCTT
>CAZGKH010000223.1:0-2451 GCA_964525665.1 uncultured Anaerolineae bacterium
GCTATCACTACCAGCGTGCTGATGGAACGGTGGTCTTCCGTTACGACAACGCGCCGCATCACCCAGAAGTATCCACTTTCCCCGACCACATCCATATCGAACGGCGTGTGGAGGCCGTTGAGCCACCCGATTTAAGCGAGGTACTGCGCAGAATTGACGAGTTGCTGTAGCCAATGGAGATAAAGCTATGAAAAAATCCTTTCGATTGTCCATCATTTTCATAATCTTAGCCCTTCCACTGGTTGCCTGTGAGCAACCGACCGTCGTGCCTCCCGACGCCATCGAGGCTTTGGCTACCAGAGTCATTGACGGAGATACCATCGAGGTAGAAATCGAGGGGGTGAGCTACAAGATCCGCTATATAGGCATAGATACTCCTGAGCTGCACCATCCCACCAAGCCAGTGGGGTATTATGCCCAGGAAGCCTATGAGAAGAACAGGGAGCTAGTAGAGGGCAAGACTGTTTATCTGGAGAAGGACGTCTCGGAGACGGACCGCTACGGACGTTTGTTGCGCTATGTCTACGTAGGAGACGTTTTCGTAAATGCCTATTTGGTGCAACAGGGCTATGCCCTGGTATCAACCTATCCGCCAGACGTCAAATACCAGGACCGTTTCCTGGAGTTGCAGCGAGAGGCCAGGGAAGCTGGGCGAGGTCTATGGGGAGAGGTTCTGGCATCGGTGGCGCGTGGCGAGATGATCATTGATCCCGATTGTTCCCAATTCGATGCGCCTGGAGATGACCAGTTGAACCTTAACGAAGAGTACGTCTGTTTTACCAACCAGAGCGATCAACCCGTGGACATGACGGGCTGGGGTGTAAACAAAAGGCCCAACGAGTGGTATGTCTTCCCCGAGTTCGTCCTAAGCCCAGGAGAAAGCGTTAGACTGCATACTGGCGCGGAGGTGAATACGGCCACCGACCTCTATTGGGGTAACGCAACGACCCTTTGGAGGAACATCCACGATGAAGTCTACCTGCGCGACGCCGAGGGTAAGCTGATTGATGAGTACTCGTGGTGAGAACGGAAACAAATTGGACAAATTCACCAACATGGTGTATACTTGTTGCAGTTTGAAGAGGGAGGTAGGATTTTGGCTAATATTAGATCAGCAATAAAACGAATCAGGAGCTCGGCCAGGAAGCGAGAGCACAACACGCTGTTTCGGTCCCGGGCTCGGACGTATGTTAACAAGTCTAGAAAGCTTATCGCTGAGGGGAAGACCGAGGAAGCCAGAGAAGAGGTTCAACTCGCTATCATTGCCCTGGACAAGGCGGCTCAGAAAGGTATCATCCACAAGAACAAAGCCGCTCGTAGCAAGTCGCGGCTAATGAAGAGTCTTAACCGAATGGCGTAGGCAGCGACAGGCTTGCTCAGCTTGCGAGAGTCTACTGGGAGCATCGCTAGGTTTACCGGCGGCGCTCCCTTGTTTTCCCAACCGGCAAGGACTCGGAAAACAGGATTTGCCTTTTCTCGATAATTGTTGTAAACTATAAGCGAAGTTGACGGATTGCAAGCCAGACACAGGAGATGAGGATATGGCAAATGAGGGACGCGGGAAGGCATTGGAGACTACCTTGCTAAGCATCAAGAAGCGTTTTGGCGATGGGGCCATCATCAGGCTGGGCGAGGCTACCCATCTCGATGTGGAAGCCATACCGACTGGATCCATTTCGCTGGACATTGCCCTGGGGATAGGCGGCGTGCCCCGGGGAAGGGTAACCGAAATCTACGGCCCTGAGGCTTCGGGCAAGACCACCCTTTGCCAACACATCGTCGCCGAAGCCCAAAAGTTGGGCGGGCTGGCTGCTTTCATAGACATGGAGCACGCTCTGGATCCAACCTATGCTCGCATGTGTGGAGTAGACGTAGACAACCTGTACATCTCCCAGCCCGATACCGGGGAGCAAGCGCTGGAGATCGCCGAGGCCCTGATAAGATCGGGAGCCGTGGACGTGGTGGTTATTGACTCTGTGGCCGCGCTTGTACCCCGGGCCGAGATCGAGGGGGATATGGGCGACGCGCACATGGGCCTGCAGGCCCGCTTGATGAGCCAGGCTCTCAGAAAGCTCTCAGGCGCCATAAAGCAGTCCAACACGTCCGTGATCTTCACTAACCAGCTCAGGATGAAGATCGGTGTCCTCTTCGGCAACCCAGAGACAACTTCAGGGGGCAGGGCCTTGAAGTTCTACTCCTCGGTACGCCTGGACATGCGGCGGGTGCAGTCCATCAAGCAGGCAGGGGAGATCATCGGCAGTCGCACCAGGGTTCGGGTGGTGAAGAACAAGGTGGCCCCGCCATTCAAGAAGGCTGAGTTCGACATCATGTACAACGAGGGCATCTCTTGGGTGGGAGATGTTCTCGATTTGGCCACCGAGATGGACTTAGTCACAAAGAGGGGTTCTTACTACTCCTATGACGAAACTCGCCTGGGCCAGGGCCGGGAGA
>CAZGKH010000223.1:2551-6837 GCA_964525665.1 uncultured Anaerolineae bacterium
AAGAGGGGTTCTTACTACTCCTATGACGAAACTCGCCTGGGCCAGGGCCGGGAGAACGCCAAGGAGTTCCTTAGAAGCAACCTTGAGTTGACCCTCGAAATAGAGAACAAGGTTCGCGAGGCGGTCGGCCTGCCCCAGAGAAGCTACGTGCCTCCCGCCGAAGAAGTTGACGAAGTCCTTCCCAGCTCAGCAGATGAGGACTAACCTCGTTGCTGAGAGCGTGTATGAAGGGGCCGTGTGGAGATCAACCGGCCCTGCTTATGCACAGATCATTTGAAAACGAAGAAACCTACGCTCCACCTACCAATGGCTTCTAAGCCACAGCTATCAATTGCGAAATGTCAGTGTAGTCCCATTGGCACAGCAGATAAGTTCTTGACTTCGCCGTTCGGCCCTGTGCAAGGGTATAGAGACTTACTTTCGTTACCTTGGCTAGATCTGAAACCACCTTCTCTGTCTTTTGGTTGGAAGGTTGGAACTTGCGTTTATAGCGTGTGTCAGTGGGTATCTGGTATTGAGCTCGCCCAGGCGACCTCCCTCATCCGACGAGTCGAGGCGAATGCTACGAGAGGGCGGATCGGATGTGTGACAAAAGGCAGCAAATGGTCGGGTGGTCAGATCGTCCTTGGTCTAGCGGTGTCCTGAGCCCTGCCCTGAGCTTCGTCGAAGGGTTGTCAAAGGGTGCTCAGGCGCTTTGAGGGCCAGAGACCACTTGACTACGGACCACCCGACGATATGACCATTTGACCAATTAGTGTATTCCTACGGCGAATGCTGCTAGACAAAGTATATCTGTCACCGGAGAAGTTCTCTTCGCTCGTTGTTTAGGGCGGGCTGAAGCAATAAGCGCTCCTGCGTGCAAGCTCAGCGATAGCTGTGGCAACCAATTGCCACGGCTATTTTTGTTTCACAAGCAGGAACTACCGATATGGCCGGGACGATAACTGCCCTGAAGATCCAAAAGAGAAACCACCGGCGGGTCAACGTCTTCCTGGACGGTAGCTATGCCTTCGGGTTAGCAGCCATCGAGGCGGCCAGGCTGCGGCGAGGTCAGGTGCTCTCCGATGAGGACATTGAGAGGCTGAAGGAGAAGGATTCCTTCGAGAAGGCTCACGACCGCGCTCTGCACTTCTTATCCTATCGTCCCCGCAGCGAGGCCGAGGTGCGCCGCTACCTGCAGGGAAAAGCCGTGTCCCCTGCTGTCGAGGAGGAGGTGATCGAGCGACTGACGCGGGGCAAATTGTTAGATGACCTGGCCTTCGCCCGCTATTGGGTGGAGAATAGAAAGAGCTTCAATCCGCGTGGTTTGCGCATGTTACGCTATGAGCTTCGCCAAAAGGGCCTGAGCGATGAAACTATCGCTCAATCCCTGGTGGACCTCGATGAGGAAGAGGGCGCTTATCAAGCCGCTCTTCGACGAGGCCGCAGGCTGGCCCATCTAGATCAGGTTTCCTTCCGCCGGAAACTGGGCGCGCACTTGTTGCGACGGGGATTTTCCTACGAGATAGTTAACTTGGCAGTGGAACGCGCCTGGCAGGAACTTGGAGTGGAGGGTGAAAATATTTAATGAAAGTGAGGAGGATTGATGAGAGATGAATAGATTTCTTTTGTCCATTGTAAGTTCTGTGATTGCCCTGGCGTTTGGCTTGATCGCTGGCTATCTGATCAACCGGTATCTGAACCAGAAACGTATCGAATCGGCTGAGGTGGAAGCCAGACACTTGCTGAACGAGGCTCAGACCAAGGCTAAGGAGTTGGTGCTGGCGGCGAAGGACGAGACCTTGAAATTTCGCGACCAGGCTGAGGCTGAGGCCAAGAAGAAGCGTATCGAACTTCAGAAAGAGGAAAGCAGGCTGCAAAGGCAGCGCGAGGCCACCGACCGCAAGATGGAGCGCATTGATAGCAGAGAGCGCCAACTCAACAAACGCCAGAGCAAGCTGGATCGCGCTCGGAACGAGTTGGATAAGTCGCATCAGAAGATCGTCCAGGAGCTGGAGAGAGTATCGAACTTGACCAAAGAGGAAGCGAAGGACCTTTTGTTGCAGAACGTTGAGGAGGAAGCCCGCCAGGATATGGCTCGTGTGATCAGGAGAGTAGAGGCTGAGGTTAAAGAAGAAGCCGATCGCCGTGCCAGGGAGATCATCACTTTGGCGATTCAACGGTACGCCTCCGATCAGGTGGCAGAAACGACGGTCTCTATGGTACTTCTGCCAGGCGATGATATGAAAGGGCGTATCATTGGCCGAGGCGGGCGCAACATTAGAGCCATCGAAAAGGCCACCGGGGTGGACGTGGTAGTTGACGACACACCCGAAGCAGTGATCCTATCCAGCTTTGACCCTGTACGGCGCGAGATAGCCCGTGTTGCTCTGAACAAGTTGATATTGGACGGGCGTATCCACCCCGGCCGCATTGAGCAGTTGGTGAAGAAGGCCCGGGAGGAAGTAGCGGCCGTCATCCGCGAGGCAGGGGAGCAAGCAGCTTATGAAGCTGGTGTGCCTGGTTTGCACCCTAAGCTGATCGAGTTGCTAGGCCGGCTCAAGTTTCGCACCAGCTACGGCCAGAACGTCTTGGCTCATTCGCTGGAGACGGCCGGCCTGGCGGCTATGATGGCTGCCGAATTGGGGGCCAATGTTGATCTGGCCAAGAAGGCGGGGCTTTTGCATGACATCGGAAAAGCGATTGACCACGAAGTGAATGGCCCCCACGCCCTCATCGGAGCCGATCTAGCCAAGCGATTGGGCGTGCCTGAGGAAGTCATCAACTGTATCGCCGCCCACCACGGTGAAGAAGAGCATCAGACCCTGGAGGCTATCCTGGTCGAGGCTGCCGACGCCATTTCTGGCGCCCGTCCCGGCGCTCGCCGCGAGAGCCTGGAGAACTACCTCAAACGGGTTAAGGCCCTGGAGGAGGTAGCCGATTCCTTTGAGGGCGTGGATCAGTCTTATGCCATTCAGGCTGGCCGCGAAATCAGAATCATGGTCAAACCTGAAGAGATTGATGACTTGGCTGCCATACGCCTCTCCAAGAATATCGCCAAAAAGGTGGAGGAGACTCTTCAGTATCCAGGCCAGATCACTGTCACTGTCATCCGTGAAACAAGAGCTACAGAACTCGCCCATTAGCGGGATTGCTCAGTACCGAACTATGGCTCAACGCGAAAAAGGGCAAGGCCCTACCAGTTGGTTCTTGGCTGGTAGGGCCTTGCTTTTTCTCAGGGCGAAAGTCTACCTTCGGCCGATGTTCTGGCGGCGTTTGGTAATTAGCGTGGCTACGGCCAGAACGAGGACGAGCATTATCAGGCCCACTTCGATAACGCGCAGTACTGTCAATCCAGACTGGCCAAGACGTACAGCAACCGGGGAAGTAGGCTCGTGGGGGAGAGGTGTGGGAGGCAAGGCTTGCACAACGGCTGTGGGCATGGCTGTGGGTGTGAAGACAGGCTCCGTTGCAACAACAGTGTCTGTTAGCGGCGGCGTTGGCATTGGCGTCACTTCAACCTGTTCCGCGCCAGGACTTGGCGGAGCCTCAGCCAGCCTCTCCTCTTCGACCGTCGGTGGGGTGCCAGCAGCCTTCATTTCCTTAGCCGCCACGCCCGGTGTAGGCAACGGTTTTGGTGTACCCACCAATTGGCCCCTATCCTCGGCAGGGGCGGGCGAGGGTGTGGCTTCGTAGGCAGGCTGGCTCTCAAGGGCTGGCGCTTCGATGGGAGCTTCTACCACCATCTCCTTCTCGACGACTACTTCCTTCTCCACTTCCACGGTGATCGCCACTTCCTTCTCGACCACCACAGTCCGAACCACTACCTTCTCCACTGGCACTTCCCGCTCAACCACCTCAGGTGCTCTGGCTGGGGTCAGGTAGGGAACCTGGCCGATCAAAAAGGCATCGCTCGCTAGCACCACGGCCAGGAGGACAGTTGCCAAAGCGGTGGCGGCTCTGAGATAGCCATAGGTTCGCCTCGTCTGGAGGAGTCTGGCGCGCTGGGCAACCTGGGTAGGGCGGACGGTAAATGCACGAGGTACGGCCACAGGGGGCAACTGTCCCAGGAGGGCCGTTGTCTGGCGCAGGGTGTGTAGATTCTGAGCGCAGTCGGCGCATTGAGCCAGATGCCTTTCCGCTCTGGCCTGCTCTTTGGGCGAGAGCTCTCCATCCAGGTAGGCGGAGAGCATCTCTTCGACGCGCTGATGCTCAGATTTGAATAGGCGGTTGAACATTGACTTGCTCCACTTCGGCGGCTGGTCGCGCAAAGGATGGGCGAAGGTCTCCTGAGCGAGCCCTTTTCG
>CAZGKH010000224.1:0-6809 GCA_964525665.1 uncultured Anaerolineae bacterium
AGGGAAGCAACACTCGGCTATCCTCACCCTGTCCACATACATGGCAGGTTTGCTCAATATAGGTCACGCCCCGCTTTGCCATCTCGATTTCGGCCGCGTGCTCGTCAAAGGCGACCGCCTCTCGCACCTTAATACTCAACGCGCCAGTGGGACAGATGCCCAGGCAGAAGCCAGCGCCATCACACAACTCCTCGTGCACAACACGCGCCTTGCCGTCCACCAGGACGATAGCACCCTCAGCACACGGCATCACACAGATTCCGCACCCGTTACACAGTTCCTCATTGATCTTGACGATTTGGCGTTCAACCACTATTCACCTCTCCTGGTCAGGCTGGTCCGTTGATCTGCCTGATCACCGTAGGGCAGGTTGGGCGCGGCGTCTGCGTGTCATCGCCCAATTCTGAACCTCCCCCCTAGACGAATTCACTACCTTAATCCACATCAATGAGCGCCCTACCTGCCGCCACCGCAAACGGCAGGTAGGCTGCTCCTCTTGATCTGCCTGGCTAGACCGGTGCCTTCAGGCCCTCAATACGCCTTGCCAGCCTGTGCATCTCTACCGCAGCCAACCTGCCCTACATTCGGGTAAAGCCACAAGATGTCTTCTCACCACAAAACGGCTACCCTGATTATAACATCAGGACAGCCGTCTGTCTATGACAAAGGTCATTCACGTCGCGTCTGACCATCAAGCCGCGCTCAACTCGACCTGGCGCAGGAGCAAGGCATTCACCGCCACGATGACGGTGCTGGCGGACATGATCAGCGCGCCCCATTCGGGCCGCAGGGTGACTCCCCAAGGCTGGAAGATGCCGGCCGCCGCTGGGATGGCAATCACATTGTAGGCCGTGGCCCAGACCAGGTTCTGACGCATCTTGCTCATGGTCGCCCGACTGAGGCGGATCAGCCGCACCACGTCACGGGGGTCGTTCTTGACCAGCACCACCTGCGCCGACTCCACCGCCACGTCGGTGCCGGCACCGATGGCGATGCCCACGTCGGCCTGCACCAGCGCGGGAGCATCGTTGATGCCATCGCCGACCATAGCCACCACCTTGCCCTGGCGCTGCAACTCCTTGACCTTGTCGGCCTTCTGCTCTGGCCTCACCTCGGCGAAGACGGTGTCCAGCTCCAACTCCCCAGCGACCCACTCAGCCACGGGGCGGCTGTCGCCGGTGAGCATCGCCACCTCCAGCCCCATCCGCTTGAGCGCCCGCACTGCCTCCCGCGACTCGTCGCGAACCAGATCCGCCAATGCGATAGCTCCCATGAGTTCCCCCGATTTCCCCTGAGTTCCCTCGGAAACCTGAGACGCTGCTGCGACAAACACCACCGTCTTCCCCTGCTGCGCCAGCTCGACCAGGCGTGGATCGTGCGGCACAGCCACACCGATCTGCTCCATCAGCGCCCGGTTGCCGATGAAAAGGTGACTCCCTTCGACGGCAGCCTTCGCCCCCTTGCCGGGCACCGCCTCGAATTCGGTGGCCTGCGGCAATGTTGGGCGAAGGTCTAGCAATGTTGGGCGAAGGTCTCTGACCGAGCCCCGCTCCTGGGCAGCACGGACGATGCCCTGGGCAATGGTATGCTCGGAGTTGATCTCCACCGCCGCCACCCGGCGCAGCAATGTCTCCTCGTCCCAGACTTCGGCAGGCTCAGTCGAGCCATCTCCCAACAGCACCACGTCGGTCACGCCGAACTCCCCTCTGGTCAGCGTCCCGGTCTTGTCGAAGATCACAGCGTCCAGGCGACGGGCTGTCTCGGTGGCCTCGGCATTGCGGATGAGCATGCCGTTGCGCGCGCCCAGGGAGGTCGAAATGGTGGTCACCACCGGGATGGCCAGCCCCAGGGCGTGGGGGCAGGCGATGACCAGCACCGTCACCGCCAGGGTGAGGGCGAAGACCGCCGATTGGACACTGATGAAGAACCAGAACAGAAAAGTGATCAAAGCCACCACAACAGCGATGATGGTCAGCCAATGAGCAGCGCGGTCGGCCAGCCGCTGCACGGGCGGCTTGGAGGCCTGCGCCTCTTTGACCAGGTTGATGATCTGGGCCAGGGCCGTCTCCTCGCCGGTCTTCTCCACGCGGATGCGCAGCGCGCCTTCGCCGTTGAGCGTGCCGCCAATGACCTCATCGCCGACAACTTTGCCCACCGGCTTCGATTCACCGGTGATCATGGCCTCGTTGACGCTGCTCTGCCCCTCGACGACGCGGCCATCCATGGGCACCTTTTCGCCGGGACGCACCAACAGAAGGTCGCCCTTCTGCACCTCCGCCGTGGGCGC
Organism: uncultured Anaerolineae bacterium; assembly: GCA_964525665.1. Classification (GTDB taxonomy): domain Bacteria; phylum Chloroflexota; class Anaerolineae; order VGOG01; family VGOG01; genus CAYMKL01. The sequence continues at coordinate 2,288 of CAZGKH010000224.1, forward strand.
CTCTTCGACGTTGCCATCTTCAGCGATGCGGTTGGCCATAGGCGGGATGAGTTTGGTCAGCTCCTTGAGCGCACCAGCGGTGCCGCGCACGGCCCGCATCTCCAGCCAGTGGCCCAGCAGCAGCACGGCCACCAGGGTGCTGACCTCCCAGTAAAAATCCACTGCGGTGAAGATGAAGGTGGAACCTACGCTAAAGAGGTAGCCGGCTGAGACGGCGATACTCACCAGCACGCTCATGTCAAGGATGCCAGTGCGCAGGGCCTGGCGGGCGTTCTTGTAGAAAGGCCAGGTGCCGTAGAAAGTGATGACCGTGGCCATGGCGAAAAGGAGGTAGCGATAGCCTGGGAAGGTCAGCGAGAAGCCAAACCACTGCTGGATGGTGGGGGAGAGCAGCAGCACCGGGATGGTGAGAGCCAACACCACCCAGAAGCGACGGCGGAAGTCCTGCTCCATCATGGCGTGGTGGTCGTGGCCCTCGGCTTTGTCATGCTCGTGCTCCATGTGAGCGTGAGCCGTCTGTCCCTCCTCGCCCTCGCAAGAGCAGCCCAGTTGGGCCAGCATGTGCTTCAGGTGCTCCAGGCTCACGACGTCGGAATCGTAGACCAGGTGCACCGTGTCGGCCACCGGGTTGATAGCCACGTCAAGCACGCCGTGCATCTCCCGGATGTGGTCCTCCAGACTGCAGGGGCAGTCGGGGCCCACGTATTCTTTGAGTGCTAGTGTCACACTCTGCTCCATCTCAGTACCTCCTCCTTTCCATGATTGGCTTCAACGCTGAAGCCGATTCTGTATCTCCTCGAACTCGGCGATGGTGATCTCTCCCGCCGCCAGCCGCTGCCGGGCGATCTCCAGGGGGTCCACCCGCCTCCGGCACCGAGGGCCGGCGGAATTACCGGACCAGCCAAGCGGCCCCCAGCCCCAGCCCGGCCAGTCCACCCGTCCCTGATGTCCTCTCCTTCCAGGAGATCAGATGAATTCCGCTTCCAAGGCATCGTAGTCCGCCTCTGCCCAGGTTCTGAGCCCTTGCTTGACCAGGGGGCCAGTCGCCAACGCTGGAACCTGATCCTCGTACGTGGGCTGCTCTTCCACCTGGTAGATCACCCCGATAGGGATGCGATCTCCCCACTCGTGCGCCTTCTCCCAAGCCGCGTCGCGGTCGGTGGGGTCGTAGCCTTCCTCCTCCACTTTATAGACCCGTGGCCGGTAGTAGTCGAAGGCATAGTTGCGATTGAAGACAACGCAGGGTTGGAGCACGTCTAGTAAGGCAGCTCCCCGATGACGGATCGCTGCCACCATCATATCGGCCAGGTGTCGCACGTCGCCGGCCCAGGAACGGGCAATGAAGGTCGCCTCGGCAGCCAACGCCAGGGCGATGGGATTGACCGGCTGGTCTATGGCTCCCTCGGGTGGTGGTGAGGTTTTGCTGAAAAAGCCCCTGGGGCTGGTGGGCGAATACTGCCCCTTGGTCAGGCCGTAGACGCGGTTATTCTGGACGATGACGGAGATGTCGGCATTGCGCCGCATAAAACTGATGAAGTGGTTTCCACCAATTCCATAGGTGTCGCCGTCCCCAGCGACGACGATGGCTTTCAAGTCGTGGTTGGCCAGATGGGCTCCCTGAGCGATAGGGATCGGTCGGCCATGAATGGAAGTAAAACCGTTGACCGTCATGTAGTCAGGGAGCTTGCTGCCGCAACCGATGCCGGTGTAGATAATCACTTCGTGAGGCGCCAGTTCCAATTTAACCAACGCTCGCTTCATGGCATTCCAGATGCCGAAGTCTCCACAGCCTCGGCACCAGGTGGGCCGCACCGGACTGGAGTAGTCTTTGAGCTCAACCATTGTCGTTACCTCCTATTGCAATCTAGCCAGGATATACTCTGGCGAAAACGGTCGGCCGTCGTACCTCAGGATCTTATGGTCAACCTTCTTTCCCGTGTAGCTCGAGAGAAAGCTGGCAAACTGTCCTGTAGCGTTATTCTCCACGTCTACCAGATACTTGGCCGATTCGAGGAGGGAACTGACCTTCTCCACAGGGAAAGGCCAGATGTCAGTGAAGTGCAGGAAGTTGGCCTTATCTCCCTCCTCGTTCAAGCGGTCTACTACTTCCAAAATGGGACCACAGCTCGAACCCCAGCCGATGAAGGTGACGTCGGCCTGCTGCGGACCGTAGAGGGCAGGAGCGCGCATCTCTTCTACCGCGACCTCCAGCTTGCGCAACCGCTTCTGCATCATCCTGACGCGGTTCTCCGGGTCCTCGTCCTCGAAGTGGCCATCCTCGGCGTGCTCATCGCTGCAAGCCACGAAGACAGCCTTGGGGTGGCCTGGCAAGGCCCGCGGTGAGATGCCCGTTTCGGTGATGGCATAGCGCTTGTAGCCGTCGGACAGTTGGTCCAGTTCTTGTTCAGTCAACAACTGGCCCCGATCCACCTTTACCGCTTCGAAGTGAAAGTCGTCTCGCTCAATCGTGCGCAGGGAATTGGCCAGGAATTTGTCTACCAGGATAATCACCGGGCACTGGTACCGCTCAGCCAGGTTGAAGGCCCGCCAGCCAGCGTCGAAGCACTCCTCGACGGTGCCCGGTGTCAGAACGATGCGCGGGAACTCTCCCTGAGAGGCGTGCAGCATGAACAGCAGGTCCCCCTGCCCGGTGCGGGTCGGCATCCCGGTGGAAGGGCCGGGGCGTTGGACCTCGACGATGACCAGCGGCGTCTCGGTCATCCCCGCCAGCCCCAGGGCCTCCACCATCAGCGAGAAGCCGCCGCCGGAAGTAGCCGTCATGGCCCGCACCCCTACATGGGCCGCGCCGATGGCCATGCAGATGGCGGCGATCTCGTCCTCCGTGTGCTTCGTCACGATCCCCAGACGATCGGCGTGGGTCGACATCCACTCGAGGATGTTGGTGGCCGGGGTCATGGGGTAAGCGGAGATGAAGCGGCATCCGGCGGCCACGGCCCCCAGGCAGATGGCCTGGTTGCCGTTGATCACCATGCGTGGGGGAGCTTCTACGGGCTCCAGCTTGTAGGGATAATCAGCAGCGTAGTGCTCCAGGACATAGTCGTAGGCGGCCTGGGCCACCTTGAGGTTGGCCTCTACCACCTTTGGCCCCTTCCGCGCGAAGTTCTGCCGGATCACCCCAGCGAGGTAGTCGAGGGGATACTCGGTGACGCCGGCCGCCGCGCCCACGGCGGCGGTGTTGGTCATGATCCTGGTGCCACCCACATCCTGGGCGATCTGAGCCAGAGGTATGCGAAAGGCCCTGATCCCTCGTGAGGCCAGTTCCTCCTCATTGACATTGAGCTTCTCGTCGAAAATGATCCCGCCTCCCTCCACGATCTCATCTCGGTGCCGGGCAATGGCCTCCTCGTTGAAGGCCAGCAAGAGGTGCACCGCTTCGTCGTGGGTGTAGATCCTGCAATCGGCGACCCGGATCTGGAAGGAGTTGTGACCGCCACGGATGCGGGACATGTAGTCCTGCTGCCCGAAGATGTACAGCCCCCCTCGGGCCAGGGCCTTGATAAAGCCAGCGCCAGTCGATTCCACCCCCTGTCCGGCCTCACCTCCCATCTTGAAGGTCATGTTGTTCTTGAGCATCTCAGCCTCCTGTATTTGTTGATTCTATTCGTAACTTTTCATCTCCTAAAAGAGAGTGTTGCAGAATTATCATTTTCTGTATTCGCAAGCAACTTTCTTGATGCCAGCATCAAGAAAGTTAAGCGAAAGCCCAAGAAACTTGAACCTTGTGACGAAATAATTGAATTCTGCAACACTCTCTAAAACCTTGCTAAAGTAAGACCTTGTCCAGATCTCATACTCCTCACTCGATTGTTACCACTTCCCTGTGGGCTCGCGGTCTGGATGGAGCTTCTTGTACTTGGTGTGCAGCTCCTCCATGGTCTCCCCGTGATCGGGGTCCAGTACAACGGCGTCCACGGGGCAGACCAAGACGCATTGAGACTCCTCGTAGAAGCCCACGCACTCGGTGCACAGGTCGGGGTTGATAATGAAGATCTCCTCCCCCTCGCTGATAGCCGTGTTTGGGCACTCCGGCTCGCAGGCCCCGCAGAGGATGCAGTCCTCAACGATCAAGTAGGCCATCACTTTCACCTCCTCTCTCCGTAAAAGCTTAACGTAAGCGTTCAGGTGCCAGGCGCTTTCATTGGCTTCTTGGGGGCTACAGTGCCTCCAAGCCAGGTGAGATTGCTCAATCAGTTGAGCAGCAGGCCGTTGTTGTGGCCAGTATTTGGGCCTCAGCCCCCTTGCATCCGTCACGCGGCCAGGAAGTCGCGCCGGACGCCCAGAGCCTCGTCGGTTATACGGATAGACTCCCATCCATCCTCGACGATGCCAGTCAGGGCACGGATGGCATCCACGTTCTCGGGGATGACGATGGCCTGGTTGTCAACCTGGTATGTGTAGTATACCTCGTTTCCATTTACTGTCAACACATCCTCCCACAAGGCGACCTCCCACATGTCACCCCGGGGCCGGCCCAGGTCTTTCATCAACTCAATGGTGCTGT
>CAZGKH010000225.1:0-6754 GCA_964525665.1 uncultured Anaerolineae bacterium
CCGCCACTCCCTCACCAACAGCTACACAGACTGCGACACCCACCGCTACACCCGAAGGACCTGGGCCTGATGGGACAAGCACGCCCACGTCAACCAGCACGCCGACCAGCACACCCGAATACACTCCAAGCGGATGCTTCGATGTGACTTACCAGACTTACAGGGATACCATCGGCGACATCGAGACCGGATGTACCGCTTATGACACGCAGTACGATATCCACCAGGCGGGGGCCACGTGCGATGACACCTATCTGTACTTCCTCTGGGAGATTTATGGTGTCGTAGGCCAGCCGCCTGATTCTAACTTCGCCTTCTGGGCCTATCTGGACGCCGACGACAACAGCACGACCGGTAGCCAACTGGGAGCAGAGTACCTCGTCCAGTTTGCCATGCAAGCAGGGAGTGTTCGTGGTGACTGGTCAGGGCTCTTCGACGCCACGGTAGGAGGCTGGCCGCCCCCTCAGCTCTACAGCCTGTCCGTGGACGATTACTGCATCTGGGGAACGTATCTTGAGGTGCGAGTGCCCAAGTCCTACATGCAGTTCTACAGCACAGACATCAAGGTCTCGATGGGCGTGGACGTCAACTTCTTCGGCCCGGGAAGCCAGTGCATGGACCAGACTGGGTCATTCCACATCCCCGCCGCATGCGGTGCTGCGGCCGACGTCACCATTGATGAAGTGTACACGGCCGACTATGAGGGGAATCCGAAGAGCGAGTTCGATGACTGTGAGTATATGACCATGGGTTTCAAGGCCACCAATCACACCGCCGAGACGCTGACGGTCACTTTCAACGAAGAGACCTATGGTCCGTCGGGCTCCCAGGTTCCGGCGCTTTCCCCTGGGGAGTGGCAGAACGAGATGGACCCTGGCCAACATGACTATCCTTTGCTACAGTTCATTCCCGATGGTGCGGAAACGGGGACGTACACCTACACCGTCTCCGCTGCCCACAACTCCCAGCTTCATCAGGGAAGCACAACCTTTGCCGTCAGTCAGTCAGAAGAGCCCATCACCCTGTTGGATGCCGTAACGACCAGTGGGGTTGATCAGAACAACTGGCACACAGGTGAGGTCACCACTTTTGCCCGCAATGAACGGGGCTACGTTTGGGCCTTATGGGAGCACGCCCTCGGATACCACACGGCGAGGTTTACGTGGTATAAGCCCGACAACGCGGTCTTTTCCGATGTAGCCGACCCGTACAACAACACCCAGTTCTGCGGGCTGGCGTGGTGGCACTCGATCAAAGGTGCGCCGAATCTCGATACAGGTACGTGGCGGGTGTAAGTCTACATGGATGGGGAGTTGAAGACATCGCTGAACTTCGATGTTGTCGCAGCCAGGCAAAGCAGCGCGAGGAGCGCGGGGGCAGGTGGCGACAGGGCACCGGCGCAGCCGCAAACCGGACCTCCCCATCGGCGATCTGACCTGCTAGACATTGGCAGAGATGGGCATCAACGAATCGATAGGAGCCACACGCTGCACAATCACCACCTCGACTTGCCACCATACTTTGGCGTTTGCTGCGCCAGCTCGCAACCTTAGCCTTGGATGATAGCAAAATGAGAAGTAAACATGCTATCGCCTGTGCATCTATAATTCTCTGCCTGGCTTTCACGGCAGGTCAAATCAGCTTTGTCAGTTCGGGCAGTTTACCTGTCGGCAATGCTTCAAGAGCCAGACAGGCTTGCGGCCCTAGTGCTCACATCTCCGTTGTCCCCAGTTTGCCCACCCAAGACGATAACGCCCAGGTGATTGCCTCCGGCGATTGGTATGACGCCTGCATCCCTTTCTACCAATCCCATCAGATTGACAACCACGCAATCAGAGTGGACGCCGTCGTTGACTATCCTCCCAATACGGGTTGCGCTGATATGATAACCCCGTGGGAGTTCATGATGGATATTGGAAAACTACCCATCGGCCTTTACGAGGTCAACCTTCACATCACCGATCTGTTCAACCAAGTTCCTACCGCTCTCTGCGCAACCAAGTCTTTTGCAGTCTTCTCAGAGGTAAGCAGAGCATACCTGCCCATGGTGTTCAAAGGTCACTGACCCTTACTTTCACGCAAGATTCACGCCAAATTCACGCGATTTTTGCCCACCACCTGAGTGCCATTTGTTATAATGTAGATGGCTCACCAAATTCGGAGCTGTCGTCGGCTGCTCCTGAACGGCCCAGGAGATAGTCTTGGGGACGTGATAGCGCAAAGTCGCTTCCTGGGCAAATGGAGGCAGCTCGTTTGCTTGTCCGGGACATTTCGACAATGGAAAGCAATGCAAATACCGACGTGGACAAACTCATAACCTTTGGCCAGATGGCACTGGAACAGGGCTGGTATGACCAGGCTCGCGAATACTTCGAGCAGGCGCTTGATCTGGACGCTTCCAACCAAGAAGCTCTGAAGGGGCTTGTGCGGGCCAACGAGATATTGAGCCGCAGAATGCCGACGCCCGCGGAGCCGATTGGAGACCAACCAGTCGCACCACCGCGCCCGGCTGAAGGGAAACGAATCATTCCAGAAAATAAGCGCAATGTGCAAGCAGGCTCACTGATACAGTGGTTCGGGGGGCAACCGAGGTCTCGCAAGATGATCATCTTGTCGAGCGTGCAGGTTTTGTTCATGTTCCTTTATGTTGGTCTGGCCGACATTATCAACCCTGCTCCGCAAGCGACGCCGACGCCAGTATCCCTCGACATGCCGATGCCGGCAGGGCCGGACGCAGAAGCCTCTGCAAAAGAGATAGCGGGGTTGGGAACCATAGTAGATGCTATTAGCATAATAGAGGCGGAGCCGCCGCAGCCCACGGCGGTCAGTGAGGTTGAGGGTGGATGGCTTTGCGACTGGGATGGACGCGGAGAGGTCGCCCTGTGGGCCAAGCCTGCCCTGGCCTCCCAGGAAGGCAACTCCATCGTTGCGGTCGTGGGGACGTCTGTCAAGGGTTGCGTTGATGCCATACTCCTCGACGAGACAACATCAGACGGCACCGTTTTCTACCAGGTGCGGGTTAGCGATGACCAGGGTTGGGTAGGTGCAGACTACTTCTATCCAACCTCTACTGGTAAGCCAGGCTGGAGCCAATGAACGACGGCTTTCTCTGAGGAGCAACCTGGAAAGAATCTTTTACTTGAAAAGACGACGAGGGTCAAGACGCGGCATCTTGACCCTCGTTTTGATCCTACCAGTCGCTGACCATCACTCCTCAGCCTTGATAAGCTGCTCCACCGAGACGATTGCCCCGTATTTCGCCTTCAGCGCCTCCAGCCCCTTCCTCTGCTCCGCATAGACCTCAAACAGCCTGGCCGGGATGTTCTTCTCTTTCCTGTAGGCTTCTTCTTGCAAGTCAATCCTGGCCAGGATGTTGTCCACGTAAAACGCAAACTGCTTGTCGTAAAGCTCCTTCGGATACTCTTTGCCAATCCCGTCGAACAACTCTTGGAGATCCTCATATTTCGGGATGAATCCGATGGGAGTCTCAATCGCATCAACGTCTCCGTACGCCCTCAGCTCAAGCCAGCCCAGCCACACTTTCACGTCGCGTTTCTCGCCCAGCAGCCTGCCCCCTTCGCCGCACTTGTCCTGGACCCTTTGTCCTTGGGCCAAAGGACCAAGGGCGACAAGTACAGGGCCGCGAGCGCCATGAGTCAGGAAGTAATTCAGGCCGGCCATGATGGGTTTGCTCTTCAGCTTGTCTGAATTGAAGAACGCAAACTGGGCATCCATGTAGTCGGCCAGCGGCCCAGGGATGAATGGCTCGTTGGCCCAGGGCTGGCGGCGGACGCCCTTGGCCCCCACCTCGGTTGCCGTTGCCGCCGAGAGGACCGAGGCCCCGATGACGACACCGTGATCGGGATCCTTGGCCACCCAGACAGGAGGCATGGTATCGCTGTCCCGCCCACTGTAGGTGATCACTTTGATCTCCGCCCCGCGTGGATCTTCGGCCACGGCTTCGTTGTAATTTCCGATGGCGCTGCTCCGAAGGGTGCATCGCGCATTCGGATTAGAAAGCGGAATAGGCTTGCCATCTTCATCCGTCTTGCCTTCCCACCATTCGCCCTGGAAGTTGAAGCCACTCGTCGGATGTTCCTCACCGTTCCCGACCCAGTGCGGCGTGCCGTGTTGGTCAATCAGAACATTCGTCCAGATCACTTCCGTGCCTTCTTCTCTCAGACACTTCATCAGGTACGGATCATCCTCGCGTTTCACGTCCCGGACAATGCCAAAGATGCCGAACTCAGGGTTGATAGCTCGCAACGTCCCGTCTTCAGCGATCCACAACTGGGCCAGGTCGTCGCCGACGAAATCCGTGCCGGTCATAGCCGTGGTGGTTTTCCCGCACCCGGAAGGCGCCGCGCCGGCAAAGTACGTCTTTCGCCCACCGGGACCTATCAGGCCGGTGATGAACATGTGCTCCGACAGTTTCTCCTCTCTCTGGTAATAGGTCGCCAGGTCAACCGCAAAGCGGTGATTGCCTTTTTTCAGCAGCAGCGTGTTGCCAGCATAGGTACAGAACATAGCGTAGGTAGTCAACCAGCTCCTGTCCATGAACACTCTGGCGTTGGGCAGGTCCTGCGGTCGGTTCGGCCCCTCGCTGTGGACGTTGGTGAAGAACAACCCTGCTCGTTGCACCTCTTCGTCGAATCGGTCATAGACGTTTCGGTACAGGATGTTGGCCGAGTGCATGACGTACGTCGAGGTGGTGATCTCCAGCGCTGGAATCGCCGCCGGAGCGCTGATGGGGCCCCTGCTGAATAAACCAACCAGCAGCGTTTTGCCTTTCGCGATCCCGGTCATGTAGGTCTTGATGTACTCGTACGCCTCATCCCTAAGAATGCTCTTGGCCAGCACACTGGTCTTTTCGCCCTGGTTCACGATGTAGAACGTTCTATCAATGATCCGCGCCTGTTCCTGGGCCAGGTCGAAGTGAATGGTGTGGTCTTTCATGGCCAGAGGCTCTTCCTCGCCCTTTTCCAGGCTCATCTCCCTGACTCGTTGAACGTCCACATCCGATCCGGTGTTCACAAAGACCACGTCAGGGTCAGTCATGGAAATCGCGTTAGCGATTTTCAGCAGCGCCTCCTCGTTGGTGATCTTCTCTAGCTTAGCTAGATTCTCCTGGTCACATTTGACCTCGAACAGCGTCTTTGCTTCGTCCAGGCTTCCAATCCCGCCAACGCTGGCAAGGATGTCAATGCCTTTTTTTAGTTCTAACATGCCTAGCACTCCTTCTCTTCTATCGCGTCCGCTGCCACGGCATCCGCCTCTACGTCCCGCACGCCGGGCCGGGAGCGCAGCACTTCCTGGTAGTACTCGTGCTGGATGATCAGGTTCATGATCTCGTTGGTGTCGGTCCAGATCATGCACAGGCGCATATCGCGCAGCAGTCGCTCAATGGGATAAACGTTGGTGTAGCCGATGCCGCCCATGATCTGCATGGCATGATTGCCGATCTCCCAGGCGGCGTCGGTGGCGAACTTCTTGGCCTCGGAGACCATGCGCCGCGCACGGCCAGCCTCCGCGCCGCTGTCCACCGTGTGGGCGGCGGCGTAGACCAGCGAGCTGGTCGCGTCGAGCAGCGTTATGCTGTCGGCCACCTTGAAGCTCACTCCCTCGAAGCGCCGGAGCGGCTTTCCGAAGGCCCGGCGGCGGTCGGAGTAGCGGGCAGCGATCTCCAGAGCCGCCCGGGCCATGCCCAGGGCCCCCGCCGCGCTGGTCAGCCGCTCAGGGATCATCATCTGGTAGAAGATGGCCGCCGCGCCGTTCTCCTGGCCGATGAGGTTCTGGCGCGGCACCCGAACGTCGCGGAAATAGAGGCGCCCCGTGCCGCCGCCCCGCGTCCCCATCAACCCGTAGACGTGCTGCACCTCCAGGCCCTCGCCTCGCTCAACGATCAACGCGCTCAGGGCATTACGGGACGGGGCTTCGGGATCGGTGCGGGCATAGACCAAAAAGAAATCCGCCTTTTCCGCACCGACGATGAAGCGCTTCTGGCCGCTGAGAACGTAGGTGTACCCGTCACGGGTGGCGGTGGTGGTGGAGCCGAAAAAGTCGGAGCCGCCTCGCGGTTCGGTCAGCGCCTCGGCTGCGATGAGCTTCCCCGCCAGCAGGGGGCGCAGCCATCGCTCCTTCTGCTCCGGCGTGCCAAACAAGTGGAGGGCCTCGCCGACGATACTCGGCATCACGTAGGCACAACTCAGTGCCGTCCCCAACACGCCCACCTCCTCGATGGCCACGATCTCGTCGGCCCAGCTCAGCCCGCCTCCGCCGTATTCGCGGGGGAAGCGCAGGCCCAGCAGACCGCGCCGCGCCGCCTCCTCGACAAACTCGCGCGGATACTGCACCCGGTCGGCGTCCATGTCCAACAACAATTGGCGAGGCACCTGTTTCACAAAGGCCCTCACCTTATCGCGTAGCTTCTTTTGCTGTTCCGTTAGCAAGCTTTCAATCATTCGTCAACCTCCCAGCTTTTATCACCAACCATCAGTGTCAACTTAAGCGAGCGATCCAGACTTCGGAGGTTTTCAGACGCGATTTCGTCAGCAAACCAACCAGATAATCAAGGTGACTTTGCCAGCAGGGGCACTGATGGAAATCTCCGAAGTCTTAAGTTGACACAAATTTATCACCAACCGCCATATTGCTGCGGCGCTTTGCCGTGGCTCTCCACTATCCTGGGATACTGACCCTTGGCCGCCTCAGGATTGATGCCCACCAACTGCACGTCGAAGCGGTGCTCGTCGCC
>CAZGKH010000226.1:0-6743 GCA_964525665.1 uncultured Anaerolineae bacterium
ATTGGAGATTAGATATTGCGATGAAATCACGAGTTGGGGTGTATGTTTGCCATTGCGGCATTAATATAGCGGCCACGGTAGATGTGGAGGCGGTGGCTGCCTTTGCCCAAACGCTGCCCAATGTGGTGGTGGGCAAGGAATACACCTACATGTGTTCCGATCCTGGCCAGGAGCTCATCAAGAGTGACATCAGGGAGCACGGGTTGACCCACGTTGTGGTGGCTTCCTGCTCTCCCAGAATGCACGAGCCGACCTTCCGTGGGGCAGTGGAAGAAGAGGGGCTTAACCCCTATTGCTTCGAGATGGCCAACATCCGGGAGCAGTGCTCGTGGGTGCATGGGGAGAGGTCGCTGGGCACCGAGAAAGCCAAGCAACTGGTGGCCTCCGCAGTGGCCAAGGCTGCCCTGCTGCAGCCGCTGGAGGAGCGGGAGGTGGGCGTCACCCCGGCGGCGTTGATCATTGGCGGGGGAATAGCGGGCATCGAAGCCGCCCTCGATATCGCCAACGCGGGCTTCAAGGTCTACTTGGTGGAGAAGGAGCCCACCATCGGCGGGCGGGTGGCGCAGCTCAACAAGACCTACCCCACTCTGGAGGACTGCGTGGAACTGCTGGGCCCCAGAATGATGGCGGTGACGGAGCACCCCAATATCAAGCCTCTGACCTCTTCGGAGGTAGTGAGCATTGAGGGCTACATCGGCAACTTCCAGGTTGAGGTGCGAGAGGCAAGGGGCAAGGAGCAAGATTCGCGCCCCCTGCATTTTGAGGTGGGATCAGTGGTGGTGGCCATCGGCTATGATCATTTCGATGCCCGCATCAAGCCTGAGCTGGGCTACGGGCAATATCCCAACGTCATCACTGCCCCCGAATTCGAGCGACTATCCTCAGCCTCCGGCCCAACGGCGGGGAAGATCACCCTCAACGGCAAGGAGCCGAAGAACGTGGTGTTCATCCAGTGTGTTGGTTCGCGGGATGAAACCGTGGGCAACGAGTACTGCTCGCGGGTGTGCTGTATGTACACCGCCAAGCAGGCTCATCTGGTCAAAGAGAAGCTGCCCAAGGCTAACGTGACGATCTTCTACATGGATGTACGCGCCTTTGGCAAGGGTTTCGAGGAGTTCTACGACCGGGTGAGGGGCGAGGGCGTGATGTATCGTCGGGGCAGCGTGTCGGAGATCTACAAGCGTGGGGATTGGGTAGTGGTGCGGGCCGAGGACACCCTGCTAGGCGAGCCGCTGGAGATGGAGGCCGACCTGGTGGTGCTGGCTACGGGGATTGTTCCCCGCCGTGGCGCCCAGGGGATCGCCGAACTGCTGAAGTTGCCCCGCTCCCCCGATGGTTTCTTCGCCGAGGCTCATCCCAAGATGAGGCCGGTGGACACCGTCAACGATGGCATCTATCTGGCGGGCTGCTGCCAGGGACCCAAGGACATCCCCGATACCATCGCTCAGGCCAAGGCCGCGGCCTCGTCGGCCATGATTCCTCTGTCGCGGGGCAAGGTCAGGGTCGAGTCTATGTCCAGCTTTGTCGAAGTGGAGACCTGCGCCGGCTGCGGCCTTTGCGAGGGCCTATGTGCCTACGGAGCGCTGGCCCTCAATGTCAGAAAAGGGATCATGGGCGTCAACGAGGTGCTGTGCAAAGGATGCGGCGCCTGCGCGGCGGCTTGCCCCTCCGGTACCATGACCCTCAGCCATTTCACGCACGACCAGATCATGGCCCAGATTGAGGCCATGTTGGAGTAGAAGGCCAGTCGTAGGCATGGCCTTGATGATGAACTGCTGCGCAGGCCTCACGCCGCCGTGGTTTGACAAAAGAGTGTATAAGATTTATAATCATTATAAGTCTTGTAATTCTCTTGGGAGGGATTTGCTATGGAACGGAGCATCGGCGCCACCGATCTGCGGCAGCGGTTGACCGATGTCCTACAGGCGGTGCGCGAGCGAGGTGAAACCTACATCGTCGAGACATTCGGTCGCCCCCAGGTGGCTATCATCAGTCTGGACGAATATCAACGAATCCAGCGTTTTCGGCGGGAGCGGGAGGCGTTCTTCGAGTGGCTGGATTTCACCGCTGCCCGCAACGCCGAGCGCAACTTGGGGCTGAGCGATGAGGAGGTGCTGGCCATCATCGAGCAGGCCCGTGAAGAAGTCGCTGCTGCTGGGGGATAGGCCATGCTGCGCGTGGTTATTGACACCAGTTCCTTGGTCAGCTACGTGCTGACTCAGGGCGAACTGATGCGCCGCGTCGTGACGCACTGGCGAGCTGGCGCTTTTACTTTGCTCTCTTCTCCGGCCACTCAGGCTGAACTGGCCGACGTGTTGGCCCGGCCGGCCATCCGACAGTTAGCCACGGCTCCACTGGACGAGCTGGTGCGGGGGCTGGAACACTTCTCTGAGCACGTGCCAGGGGTTCTGAACCTGTCCGGTGCCTGCCGGGATGCGAAGGACGACAAATTTCTGGCCTGCGCGGTGGAGGGAGAAGCGCACTACCTGGTTAGCAGCGACTTCGATCTGCTGGATATGCGTCGCTACAGGGATGTAGCTATCGTCAATCCGGGCCAGTTCCTGCTGGCGCTGGAATTGTACCCGATGGAAGCGAGAGCGTTAGCGGCCCGTTTCGGCCGCGGCGTGTTGGAAGACATCCAGGCCACTGTGCCCTTGGAGCCGGAGACGGCGGCGCGAGTGGCGGAGACGCTGATAATGTTGAGCGAAGGTCATAAGGAGTAACGTATGGCTCGTTTACACGAACATCAGGGAAAAGCGCTGCTCAAGGCGCATAAAATCCCCGTGCCCCGTGGCGGGGTAGCCTCGTCCCCCAACGAGGCGCGGCGCATCGCGGCGGAGATCGGCGGCGAGGTGATGGTCAAGGCCCAGGCCTGGGTCACCGGCCGGGCGGGAATGGGCGGCATCAAGCGGGCGACCACCCCCGACGAGGCGGCGGCCGCAGCCAGCGTGATGCTGGGCCTACGGGTCAAGGGCTTTACGGTGGATCAGGTGCTGGTCGAGGAGCGGCTGGACATCGCCCGCGAGTTCTACGCCGGGGTCATCGTGGACGACCGCGCCCAGGCCCCGCTGGTGATTTTCTCCAGCGTGGGCGGCACCGGCATCGAGGACATCGCCGCTGAGCATCCGCAGGCCGTGGCCCAGACCCACGTGGACATCGAGTCCGGGCTGATGCCCTACCAGGCCCGCAATCTGGTTCGCCGAGCAGGGCTGTCTGGCAGGCTGCAACGCGACATCGGAGGCATCATCGCCAGGCTGTACAAAGTAGCCCGCACCTACGAGGCCCGCGCCGCGGAGATCAACCCGCTGGTGCAGACCACCGATGGCAAGCTGTACGCCGCCGACTGTCGCATCACCGTGGACGACTACGCGGTCTTCCGCCATCCGGACCTGGGGATCACTTTTGCACGCGAGCTGGACCGTCCGCCCACCGTCTTGGAACGGATCGCCTACGAGGTGGAGGCCAACGACTACCGGGGCACGTTCTACTTTATTCAGATGGCGGAGGGTTTCGACAAGGGCCAGGGCTACGTCGGCTTCCACGGGGCGGGGGGCGGCGGTTCCATGATGAGCATGGACGCCGTGCTCAACCAGGGCTTCAAGCTGGCTACCTACGTGGACACCAGCGGCAATCCCCCGGCCAGCAAGGTCTATCGCGCCGCGCGGATCATCCTCTCGGCCGGCCCGATTGATGGCTACTTCGGCTCCGGATCGGGGGTGGCCAGCCAGGAGCAGTTCCACTCAGCGCGCGGGCTGGTCAAGGCCTTCCTGGAGGAGCAGATTGACGTTCCCGTCGTCATCCGTCTGGGCGGCAACGCCGAGGACAAGGCAGTCGAGATCCTGCAGCGGCTCAACGGCCGCGTGCCCGCGCCGGTGGAGGGCTACAAAAAGGACGATTCCCCCGACTTCTGCGCCCAACGGCTGCGGGCGCTCATTGAGGAAGGAAAGCTGATCGAGGTAGCACCGCCAGCACCGCGTCCTGAACCCAAGGAGCCGTACACCTTCGAGACCGTCACCGATGGCGTGGTCACCTTCGATCACGCCGTGTGCCGCACCTGCGAGAGCAAAATCTGCGTCCATGAGTGTGCACGGCACATCCTCAAGCTGGATGATGGCGTGCCGGTGCTCAACATCACCCCTGATGAGGCCAAGAAAGGCCGCTGTGTGGAGTGCCTGGCCTGTGAGGTGGAGTGCTTCTTCCTGGGGGCGGGTGGCGGGCACGTGGATCTGCCCATTCCGGGGTTGGATGAATATCGGACCCAGTAGCGAGTCGCGGTGCGGTGAGTCATGGCTGAACACATCTACATTGATGAAAGCGGATCGCTGGCAGACCCGCGCTGTCCGATAGTGACATTGGCAGCAGTTAAGACACCATCGCCAAAGACACTGCGCTGGATCATCAAACGGGCAATGCGGAGAATGCAACGGAAAAGGTCTAAGCGCGGGGGGCCATCGGAA
Organism: uncultured Anaerolineae bacterium; assembly: GCA_964525665.1. GTDB lineage: Bacteria > Chloroflexota > Anaerolineae > VGOG01 > VGOG01 > CAYMKL01. The sequence continues at coordinate 4,458 of CAZGKH010000226.1, forward strand.
CTAAAATTCCACAATGCGACGGAGAACGCCCGCGTTGTGGTGTTGGAGGCACTGGCACAGGAACAAGTACAAGTGTATGCGCTCAGCGTCTTCAAGGGCGCACAAATCATCCCCCACACTCCTGAAAACTATGGCATTCTGCTGTGCGTATTGTTGAGGATGTGTGGGGCAGAGTACGAGCACATTGATGAGTTAGCGGTGGATATGCCCTTCAACATGCCCCAGCAGCGGGCGCGATTGACTGGCATCGTGTGTGAGGCGCTCGATCTGAATGTGGAACCCTGCTATGTGGATAGCGTCAAGAACCCTTACGTTCAATTGGCGGATTTCGTGGCCGGCGCCGTCCACGCGAAGCACACTGGGCAGAATCCGATCTTCTACCAATTCATCCGGCTACGAATCATCAGCGATCAATTGGTTACGTGGGGGACGCTACGGCGGGAATGGATGGAGTCCAGCCGATGAAGACACAAAAGAGCGACAACAGCCGGGGGCGCCTGTTTCGAGGCCTCTGGGCCCTCGGCCTCGGGTGGCCAGCCGCTAGGGCTGGCCAGCACTCCCCCGGAGTTACGCTGTCACTCTTTAATCATATTATACCACTGTTGGAGCAATCTGTCAAGCAGTAGACTTTTCCAACCGGGAGGAAACTCATGTCCATCTTAATTGACCAAACCAAGCGCGTGCTGGTGCAGGGTATCACCGGACGAGAGGGGATGGCCCGCGCCAGGCTGATGAAGGAATACGGTACCAACGTGGTGGCGGGGGTGACGCCGGGCAAGGGCGGCCAGGTGGTGTTGGATGTGCCGGTGTTCGATACTGTCGAGGAGGCCTGGGAGGAGGCCGGTCCCTTTGACATCAGTGTGCTGTTCATTCCCGCGCCGCTGGTAAAGGGCGCCGCGCTGGAGGCCATTGACGCCGGCGTCAAGCTGCTGGTCATCGTGCCCGACCGCGTGCCTATCTACGATGTGCTGTCTATCTCCAAGCAGGCCAAGCAGAAGGGCGCCAAGTTCGTCGGCCCCAATACCCTGGGCGTGCTCAGCCCCGACAAGGGCGTGCTGGGCATGATGGGCGGCCGAGCGGTGTCGGCCCGCGAGTGGTTCTTCCAGGGGCCGGTGGGCATCACTTCACGCAGCGGAGGCATTACTTCCTCGATGGCCTACTACCTGGCCAGGGAGGGCATCGGGGCGACGACGCTGGTGCACGTCGGCGGGGACGCGGTGGTGGGCCTGCCCCATCCTGAGGTGGTCAGGTTGTTCGAGCAGGACTCTGATACCAAGGCGGTGGTCATGTTTGGCGAGATCGGCACCTCGCAGGAGGAGCAGGTGGCCGATCTGATTGAGGCTGGCGAGTTCACCAAGCCGCTCATCGCCTTCATCGGCGGGAAGGCGGCCAAGTCTGGCACGCGCTTCTCCCACGCCGGGGCCATCGTCGAGGGCGGGCGCGGCACCCACCGGGGCAAGGTCAGTCGCCTGCGCCAGGTGGGGGCTACGGTGGTGGATTCCTTTGGCGATTTGCCCCAGGCCACCAAGCGGGTACTCAAAGAGATCGGTGTGTCGTAGATACTAGATATTGGGTATTGGAGGCCAATATCCAATATCCGATGTGGGGAGGGGGAAATGTCTGAAAAGACGTGGAAGACTGCTATCACTAAGATTGAGCCGAACAAGGTGGTCGTGCGAGGCCATCGCATTGACGAGTTGATGGGGCAGGTACCATTCAGCCATGTGGTTTACCTGGTGCTGCGAGGCGAACTGCCATCGGAAGCCCACGGCAAGATGATGGATGCCATCCTGGTATCCAGTGTGGATCATGGAGCGACCCCGCCTTCCGCGCTGGCGGCCCGTACGGTGGCCTCTGGCGGCGCGTCGCTGACCACGGCGGTCGCGGCCGGGATCATGACCATCAACCGCTATCACGGCGGGGCCATTGAGGGCTGCATGCGCGTGCTGTTAGACCTGGTGGCTTACAAACACGAACAGGGACTGGACGCGGCCACAGCCGCCCGTCAGAAGATGGCCGAGTTCCGCACCCAGAAGATCCGCGTGCCCGGCTACGGTCACCGCGTCCACACCGACGATCCGCGTACCAAGAAGCTGTTCGCCATCGCCGAGGAAGTGGGGCTGGCTGGCGAGTACGTGGAGATGGCCCACGCCCTGCGGGCGGCGATCAAGGAGAGCCTGGGCAGAGACCTGCCGATGAACGTGGACGGGGCCATCGCCGCTGTGCTGTGTGAGATGGGCTTCCCGCCGGAGATGGGCAATGGCCTGTTCGCCATCTCGCGGATGG
>CAZGKH010000227.1:0-2787 GCA_964525665.1 uncultured Anaerolineae bacterium
AAGTGGCCGTGCTACAGAGCTCCCGCCCGATGAAATCGGGCTCAAGAACCCCGTTCACGGGGTGGCAGCTCCGTAGCCGTGGCACTTCATGCCACGGCGAGGCTGGCCAGCAATCGTTTCCCCGCAGGCTGCTGTCTTAGCTTGACGCGCATGGGGTTCAGCCCCGCGCCACTAGCTTGGACCACACATCACCAAGACAAGAAAGGATAAACCAATGGTCAAAGAAGGACAAGCTAAAGCAGAAAAGTGGAAGGCATTCGTTGGCGGAACGCTCATAGACGGCACCGGGCAGGATCCACTTCCGGAGGCGGTCGTAGTGATCGGTGGATCGGCCATCCAAGGGGTAGGTAGGAGGGGCGAGATAGAGATTCCCGCCGACTGCGAGATCATTGACGTTTCGGGCAAGACCGTCATGCCCGGCATGTTTGACTGCCATTGCCACGTCTCGCTGACCACCTTGAGCATCGAGAAGAGGCTGTTCACACCCAAGACTGTGGAGATCTTCCAGACTGCCGAGATCATGAAGCGCACGCTTCACGCCGGGTTCACCACCATCCGCGAGCCGGGCGTGTTGAACGACGTGGGCTTTCGGCAAGCCGTGGAGATGGGACTGATCGAAGGCCCGCGGCTGGTGCTAGCCGGTGGGATTGGCCAGACCGGGGGGCACTTTGACGAGTACTATCCTCGTGACGTGGAGCTGCCCTTCTTTGGGGTTGAGATGTGCGATGGCGTGCCCGACGTGCAAAAGGCCGCGCGTAGGGTGCTCCGCCAGGGGTTCGACTTCATCAAGGTCTGTGCCACTGGCGGTGTCGCGTCGCCCGCCGACTCTCCTGAGTACACCGAGTGGACCCTGGAGGAGCTGAAGGCGATGGTGTACGAAGCATCGGCGCGCGGCAAGGCGGTCATAGCCCACGCGGAGGGGACGCAAGGGATCAAGAATGCGATTCGGGCCGGGGTGTGGACGGTGGAGCACGGCAGCATGCTCGACGACGAAGGCATTCAGCTTTTCCTCGACACCGGCACCTACTTGGTTCCAACTCTGTTCACGATGGAAGAGTTGGTGGAACGAGGAGAGGAGATGGGCCTCCCCCCCGTGTCTCTGGCCAAGATAGAAAAGATCAAGCACACTCACTCAGCCAGCTTCCAAAGGGCTGCGGAGGCTGGCGTTAAGATCGCGGTCGGCACAGATGCAATTGATGATGAGATGCACGGGAAGAACGCCCGCGAGTTGGAGTACATGGTTCATTACGGCTTCACGCCCATGCAGGCTATTGTGGCCGCGACCAAGACCTCCGCTGAGGCCTGCCGTGTGGACCACAAAGTTGGCACGTTGGAGCCGGGTAAGCTGGCCGATCTGCTGGTGGTGGATGGCAATCCCCTGGACGACATCGCCATCCTGCAGGACCAGTCGCGCCTGATGCTGGTGATGAAAGAGGGCAAGAGCTACGTGGACAGGCTGTGAGGCAACAGCAGGAGGAGAAACAATGATGGATTTCTTGGATGTTTGCGAGCGGGCTGAGAAGGGGCCCCTTATGACCGAACGGGATTTTGAACTCAAGGTCTTTATCCCCAAGCTCAACGAAGTGGTGAAAGAGTATGGGATCCGCTATGACAGCGAGAACCCCATTCCCGCTGACGATAACGCGGCGGACAACCTCTACCACGCTGCCCTGGATTTCCTGACCAAGGTTGGCGTCTACTGCCAGGATACCAACCGAGTTATTCAGTTTGCTCTGGTGGCGTAGTAATTCTGAACGAGGAGGGATCATGGACAAGGAACGATTTGAAAAAGGGCTGGCCAAGCGCAAGGCGGTGCTGGGGGCTGAGCACGTGGAGAGATCCCTGGCCCAGGCGGACGAATTCAGCCGGCCATTTCAGGAACTAGTCACGGAATACTGCTGGGGTTTCGCCTGGGGAGACGAGCGCCTGGATCCGAAGACCCGCTCCATGCTCAATCTGGCGATGATCGCCGCCTTGAACCGCATGCATGAGTGGGAACTTCATCTCAAGGGAGCAATGAAGAACGGAGTTACCAGAGAAGAGATACAGGCCATCCTGCACCAGGTGACCATCTATTGCGGCGTCCCGGTGGGGGTCGAATGTTTCCGCATCGCCAAGCGGGTTTTTGCCGCAATGGACGAGGCGGATTAAGGAATGGATGGTCATTCAGAGCCACCCCATCAAATTCAAAATCGGACGCAGTTTAACATGAGCATTAGCACACCACCAAGGACGAAAATGGGCGCGTCCACGCGAGCCGCTTCCACAATAGGACTAAGTGTAGGTAATGGCTGGTCGAAGGTCAATATATCGTTGGTGCCGCGATCGCCGCCTCAATGGCCTCGATTATCTGGAAATAGCCAGTGCAGCGGCAGAGGTTGCCGGCAATGGCTTCCTCGATCTCGTCAGGGTTGGGCTGGGGATTCTCGTCCAGCAGCGCTTTGGCCGACATGATCATGCCCGGCGTGCAGTAGCCACACTGCACAGCCCCCCTCTCGATAAAAGCCTGCTGCAAGGGATGCAGCTCGCCGTCGTGACTCAGGCCCTCGACCGTCACCACCTCCCGTTCGTGGGCCTTCATGGCTGGCAGCAGACAGGATAGCACCGCCTGGCCATCCATGATCACCGTACAAGTCCCGCACTCGCCCTCGTTGCAGCCGATCTTGGTGCCCGTGAGGCCCAGCTTGTCGCGCAACACGTCCACCAGGATCTCAAAAGGCTCGACCTCCACCGTCACGGATTCGCCGTTCAATGTCATCGTCAAAGGATACATGATGGTTGACCTCC
>CAZGKH010000227.1:2887-6733 GCA_964525665.1 uncultured Anaerolineae bacterium
TACTCCTTGGAGGCCCGCAGCAGGCTGGAGCGGGGATGCGATTCCTGCATCGCTATCTCCCCCGCCCTGGCCATGGCCTCCAGGCTGACGGATGCACCGCGCAGGCTCTCCTCGGCCTGGGAAGCGCGGAAGGGTACCGGCGCCACCGGCCCCAGGGCGATGCGCGCGGACTCGAAAGCATTCCCTTCTTCGCTCAGGGTGACGACCACTGCGCAGATGAGGATGGGCAGGGCCAGTGCGCGGCGGCGAGCAATGCGCTCCAGGGCCGAGCCCTGCCCCTCGCCCAGAGCTTTGAAGCGAAAAGCGGTCAGCATCTCTTTGGTGCTGTCCACCCTGGAAACCCCCGGCCCAGCGAAGAGGTCTGGCAGCAGCACCCACCTCCGCCCCATCCCGTCGGCGATCTCGGCCTCGGCCTCCAGGGCCAGGAGGCCGATGGTGCCATCGGCGGCGGGCATGGCGTTGACCACATTGCCTCCCAGCGTGGCCACGTTGCGAATCTGAAGCGAGCCCACGGCTCGACAGGCCTCGGCCAGTACCGTGGCCCGCTCTCGAATCAGCGGCGATTCGCTGGCTTGGCGGTGGGTCACATTGGCGCCGAGGACGATCATCCCGTCTTCCAGCGCCATCCTGTCCAGCTCCGCGATGCGGGTGATGTCCACCAGGCAATCAGCGACCCGGCGGTCCTCGGTCAACTCGATGATCAGGTCGGTGCCGCCAGCCATTAGGCGTGCCCGACCCTCGCGCTCGGCCAACAGAGCCAGCGCTTCTTCTACTGAGGAAGGAAAAAGGTGTTCTCGCCACATTGAATTGCTCCTATTGTTACTTTTCCAGTTTCAGCACCGCCATGAACGCCTCTTGGGGTATCTCCACGTTTCCGATGCGCTTGAGGCGTTTCTTGCCCTCCCTCTGCCTTTGCAGCAGCTTGCGCTTGCGGGTCACGTCGCCGCCGTAGCATTTGGCCGTGACGTTCTTGCGCATCGCCTTGACCGTCTCCCGCGCGATCACCCGCTTGCCGACGGAAGCCTGGATGGGCACGGCGAAGAGCTGGCGGGGGATAACCTCTTTCAGCTTTTTGGTCAGGGCATTGCCTACAGAATGGGCCTGGTCGCGGTGGACGATGAGGGAGAGGGCATCCACAGGCTCCTTGTTGACCAAAATGTCCAGTTTGACCAAATCGCCCGGACGATACTCGGCAAAGGCGTAGTCCAGCGAGGCATAGCCACGAGTGATGGATTTGAGCCGGTCGTAGAAATCAACGATGAGTTCGGCGAGGGGAACCTTGTAGGCAAGGACCAGCCGCTGCTGGTCCAGGTAATCCACCTGAACCACCTCTCCCCGCCGACTGGTCACCAGTTCCATGATCGGCCCGATGTACTCGACCGGAGCCCAAATCTGGATGTCCATCCAGGGCTCCTGGATCTCCGCGATCTCCCTTTCGAGAGGCAGATCGGCCGCCCCCTTGACGATAATTGTCTCCCCCTGTCGGGCGATCACATGGTACTCGACGCTGGGAGCGGTGGTCAATAGCTCTAAGTCATACTCCCGCTCCAGTCGCTCCTGGACGATTTCCATGTGGAAGAGCCCCAGGAAACCGCAGCGGAAGCCCAGGTTGAGAGCCTGGGAGGTCTCGGGCTGGTAGACCAGTGAGGCGTCGTTGAGCCGCAGCTTCTCCAGGGCATCCTTCAGCAGACCGAAGTCCTCAGGGTCCACAGGATAGAGGCCCGCGAAGACCATAGGCTTGGCCGGACGATAGCCGGGGAGAGGTTCGTCGGCGGGATCATGAGCCAGGGTAACGGTATCACCCACCGAGCAGTCCCGCACATCCTTCCACCCCGCCGCTATCTAGACCACCTGGCCATGCGACAGTCCCTCCACGCGCGACATTCCACGCGCGAAGAACGAGACTTCCAGAGGATCCAGGGTCCTCTCGTTGGACACGAGCATCAATTCCTGTCCCTGAGCCAACTCCCCATCCATCAGACGCACATAGGCCACGACCCCTTTGTAGGTATCGTAGTGGGAATCAAAGATCAAGGCACGTAGCGGCTTATCCCGCTGGCCCGATGGCGGGGGGATTCGCTTCACAACGGCTTCCAGCACCTCCTCGCTGCCGATACCCTCCTTGGCCGAGGTGCGGATTACCTCATCGGCAGGCACGCCAATCAGTTCCGCCACCTCCTGGGCCACCTCATCGGGGTAAGCCATGGCCAAATCAATCTTGTTGATGACCGGCACGATCTCCAGGTCTTGATCCAGGGCCAGGTACAGATTGGCCAGGGTCTGGGCCTGGATGCCCTGGGCAGCATCCACCACCAGGATAGCGCCCTCGCAGGCGGCCAGGGCGCGGGAGACCTCGTAGGTGAAATCAACGTGGCCGGGGGTGTCAATCAAATTCAGCTCGTACTCCTCGCCGTCTTCGGCCTGATACATCATCCGCACCGCCGAGGCCTTGATGGTCACTCCCTTCTCCCGCTCCAGGTCCATGGTGTCTAGCACCTGATCCGTCATCTCCCGGGGGCTGATGGTGCCCGTGCGCTCCAACAGGCGGTCGGCCAAGGTTGACTTGCCGTGATCTATGTGGGCGATGATACAGAAATTGCGGATGTGCTGTTGATCCATTTTACCACCTCGCCATGAATTATACACCATCTTTATGAAAAGAAAAAGCCCGGAGGCTCGCCTCCGGGCTTCATTGAGTTGACTCCAGGATTGACGCTCAAGATTCTGCTTTGTACCCCTCCGTCTCCTCGCGCACAGCATACGTCGGCGTCAACGTTACCAAAGGCTGAAAAGCTCTCGCTTCTTCTCTTTCTCTCCGAAACTTGAAGGTGCTTACTGCATCCCTGAACGATTCCAGATAGGCATAGTAGTCTTCAGCGACGGCTGTGTAGGCCAGATCATAGAACTGGGGCCCCTTTTTGAACATGATCTTCCTCTCCATGATGGGTGTTTCTTTAGCATTTACGTCGTTGATCGGCAAAGGGATGCTGTAGCCAACCTCAATCTCTACGGCATCAACACCGACGAAGGCACCCTGTGCACGCGAGATTTCGCGGAAGTTCGCCAACTGGCGGTTTTTCCTTAGATAATCCTCTACCACTTCTGCCACAGTGGTGAACTTGCCTTCTTGCTCCCAGGCGGGGAAGACGTGAACGGTTATGGTCAAGCTGAAGGTGTCATCCCGATTTCTAGGCCCCAGGATGAAGACCCCGCTGTGGCCTTCTTGGTCAAACTCCCTTACCTGCCAGGCCCCAGGGTAGAGAAACTTGAAGTCCAGACGGGGGTTGGTGCTGGTGAAGGCTGTCCTCTGTTGTCCCGCCTCGCGGGGGATTGAGGCTTCCCCTTTTTGCTGTAACCGCTGCCGCTGCACTTCCAGGTCTATGGCAGCCAGGTCAGTTCGAGGCTCTGGGATGCCCAATGCGCGGCGGCGGCGTTCCCATTCATCTAGCAGTTCCCACAAATGGCTATCGTCAATCACTCTGGTCTCGCTCATGGTCTATACACCTCCGTGAGATTGCCACCCTTCCCTTTGTAGAAAGTCAATCCATATCGGCGACACATCTCAATATTGGTAAGATGCACGGCCTCCGAAAATGAGACATTCGGATCGTCAGTGTGCCTGAGCATTTCTTGGTCGAATGCCTCTCGGAGTTCGTTGACATCTACCGCCTCCGGTGTTAAGTCAGTTCGTACCAGAGCGTATGTGTCATCTCCACTGCGAACGAGGCTGACCTTCTCCTGAATCTCCAGCGCTGAAGCAATGTTCTGATCACTGAACGCCGTCGCGATCCCTTCCTCATGAGGATGGGTATGAAAAGTCCCAACGAACTCCTCATCCTCGGCGAT
>CAZGKH010000228.1:0-6726 GCA_964525665.1 uncultured Anaerolineae bacterium
TACACCGACTGTCAGAGTTGCCACGCGGCTGACGCGCCGGGAGGCCACTACTCCGGCCAGTGCTCGGACTGCCATGGCACAGATGGCTGGGGAGACGCCAGCTTCAGTCATAGCGGTTACACCGACTGTCAGAGTTGCCACGCGGCTGACGCGCCGGGAGGCCACTACTCCGGCCAGTGCTCGGACTGCCATGGCACAGATGGCTGGGGAGACGCCAGCTTCAGTCATAGCGGTTACACCGACTGTCAGAGTTGCCACGCGGGCGACGCGCCGGGAGGTCACTACTCAGGCCAGTGCTCGGACTGCCATGGCACAGATGATTGGGAAGACGCCAGCTTCGACCATAGCTTCCCCGTGAACCACGGCGACGCCCAGGGTGTCTGCACAGCCTGTCACCAGGATGGCAGCGCCAGCGTCAACTGCTTCAGATGCCACAGCGAAAGCAAGATGATAGAGAAGCACGAAAAGAAAGGGATAACCGATCTGAGCAACTGCCTGGGCTGCCACCCGACCGGTGAAGAGCCGGCTGATTCTGACAATCACACCTTGCTCGGCCGGCTTTGGCAATGGGTCCGGTCATTGGAATTTCAGTGATAGGTCGTCGAAGAACGCCAAGCAGTGTGGATAACCAAGTATCGAAAGCCAGCGTTGCGTAGTGAAATAGCGCTTCGGTTGCGCGAACTGGTTCGGCAGACGTGTGCCGCGCTGGATGTGTACATAACGGCCATCGTCATCTGAGGAGCCAAATCTCCCGATCCGAAAGTGCCGCCGTGCGGGCCCTGGCGGCTATGGTCATGGGCGAGATGTGGCTCTTGCCGATCCCCAAAGGGCCGACGAGGAGGGTGAAGCGACTCTTGGCGACGTTCTCTCGCAACGTGGCAGAAATCTCCTGCTGCAGGTCGAACCAAGTCATTTGACACTGGGAGGGAGCTGTGCTATACTGTAGTTGGATTGTTGGAAAGTTGGACTCTCTGAAACACCGCTGGAAGGAGTGAAGCCATGGAAATGCTCCAGATTCGCAAGAAGTTCCAGATCACCCTCCCCCTATCCATCCGGGAACAGCTTGGCCTGGAAGAAGGCGATTACATAGCTGTTGAGGCACGTGACGACGAGATCGTCCTAAGGCCGAAGAAGTTGATTGACAAGAGCCAGGCCTGGTTCTGGTCTGAAGCATGGCAGGCAGCCGAGCGTGAGGCCGAGGCTGATATCCAGGCCGGGCGCGTGCATGAGTTCCCCAATGCAGAAGAAGCCATTGCCTTCCTCCATCGCCGTACTGTTGGCGAGGCAGAAGAGGGATAGAGCTCATGCCCATCGTCATCACCGAACGGTTTGCCGAGGCCTACACCGAATTGCCGCACCATATCCAGAAGAAAGTGGACAAAGCCCTGCGATTGCTTAATGCAGACTTCCGACACCCCAGCCTGCGGGCGCGTCCTATTGAGGGGACGAAAGGCATCTACGAGGCTCGCGTTGACCTGAAGCATCGGATGACCTACGAGCGAGAGGGCGATCGCCTGATCATGCGTACTGTTGGTGAGCATGATAGAACCCTAGCGCGGCCATGATGTGGTCATTAATAAGCAGCTTTCTTAACTTGCCCGCCACGCAAACGGAGGTTTTGCGATGAGAAGAAACAAGCTAGGATACTTGCTGGTGATGCTGGGGATCGTCCTCGCCGCAACAGCCTGTACGCGAATTACATTTCCTACACGAGCTACTCCAACATCACAACCTGTGCAGGCGACTCTAACTCCTATCCCGCTGACGGCTACCCCTATCACACCGATGCCGCCTACAATGACTCTTGGCCCTGCAACGACGACTCCCATGCACCCTCTGCCAACGGCAACGCTCACACCGCCCACTCTGATGCCTGCTCCGCCTACCCCTACGCCGATGATCTACGTGGTTCAGGCTGGAGATACTCTGGGCGCGATTGCCAAGGAGTTCGGAGTTACCGTGGAAGCCCTCCAGGAAATCAACGCTATCTCCGACCCCACACGTTTGCAGATAGACCAGGAGCTCGTCATTCCTCAGAAGAAGCAGGTAGAGGCTACAGTCACATCAACCTCCGTCTCACCGACCACCGGGGCCGTGATCCATGTGGTTCAGGCCGGCGACACTCTGGGTGCCATCGCCAAGCAGTACGGGGTTACAGTCGAGGCGCTCCAAGAAGCCAACGCTATCTCAGATCCCAATCGGCTGCAGATAGGCCAGGAGTTGATCATCCCCAAGGGTGGGACGATAGCACCCACCAGCACCGCAACTGAAGTCAGGGCGACGTCAACCTCGATCCCGCCGACTCCGCGCCCCGTGGTAGCGGTAGAGGCGGTCACGATCGCCATCCCCGCTGGCGAATTCACCATGGGCAGCGATGTCGAGGACGAGAGGCCACCCCACACGGTCTTCGTTGATGCCTTTGAGATTGACAAGCTTGAGGTAACCAATCAGGAGTTTGAGAGGTTTGTGCAGGAGGCGGGCTATGTCACCGATGCAGAGAAGGCAGGTGACACGTCTTGGCGGTACTATGCTAAGGACAAGCCTCAGCATCCCGTGGTGAAGGTAAGCTGGAACGACGCCGTCGCTTTCTGCCAGTGGGCAGGGAAGAGGTTGCCTACCGAAGCGGAGTGGGAAAAGGCCGCACGGGGCACCGATGCGCGCACCTATCCCTGGGGCAACCAGTGGGATGCATCCAGGGCCAACGCCAAGGAGGCAGGTAATCGCGAGACCACCGCTGTAGGGAGCTTCCCTGCTGGGGCCAGTCCTTACGGTGTGATGGACATGGCGGGCAACGTATCCGAGTGGACCACCGATTGGTTTAAGGCCTATCCTGGCGGAGACTTCTATTCTCCCTATTTTGGGGAGAAGTATAGGGTGATCAGGGGGGGCGGCTGGTTCAGCGACCAGAACCTCGTACGCACCACCGAGCGGAGTGCCAGCTCCATGACGCTGGCCAATGACGACGTCGGCTTTCGCTGTGCACGTTAGCTTATCGCCAAGGTGATGTCCATGCTAGCCGTAACAGAGACATCCGACTGGTTGATTTTCTGGGTCGTCGCTGCGGCCCGCTTTCTGCTGCCGCTCACCATCCCGCGATATCCGTTGCCGGGGATCGTGGCGTCGCTGGTGCTCGACGGCGTTGACCAGACCATCTTTCAGCAGTTCACCAGCTTGCCGTTGGAGGGCTACCAGGGCTATGACAAGACGCTCGACATCTACTACCTGACCATCGCCTACATCTCTACGCTGCGCAACTGGGTGAACCACTCTGCGTTCCGGGTCAGTCGCTTCCTCTTCTACTGGCGACTGGTGGGCGTGGCGTTGTTCGAGCTCACCCACCTGCGTCCGCTGCTGCTGATCTTTCCCAACACCTTCGAGTACTTCTTTATTTTCTACGAGACCTATCGCCTGCGCTGGGACCCAAAGCGGATGACCAGGAAGCTCCTGATCGGAGCTGTCGCGTTTATCTGGATAGTGATCAAACTGCCGCAGGAGTACTGGCTCCACATCGCCCAGGCCGACACCACCGATTGGATCAAAACCAGCCTCGTTGGTGTACCCATTGAGAGTTCATGGGGCGATATCATCCAGACCCGCCCCGGAACCTTTCTGGCCGTATTCGCTGTGGCGGCCCTCGTCCTGATCGCCGCCTGGTGGCTCGCCAGACGGCGATTGCCGCCCGCCCATCGAGCCCTGGCCTTCTCCGCCGACGCACACCAGCCAACTTTCACCGTGGCACAAATGCGCAGCGCGGTGGTCAGTGAGGCTAGGAGCATCGTGGACGCCGCGCTGCTCGAAAAGATCGTCCTGATCACCCTGGTGAGCCTCAGCTTTGCCCAGGTGCTTCCGGACATGCAGTCCAGCAACCTTCAGCTCGTCATCGGTGTGGCGTTGATCGTCACTGTCAACACCGTGCTGAGTCATTGGCTGGCGCGGCGCGGGTTTGGGTGGGCGTTTGCGCTGCGGCAATTCGTGGTGATGGCTGTGGTCAACCTGGGTCTGATCCTGGCATACGCCTTGCTGCGATCCGGGTTAGGTGACGCGATCAGCATAGGGAATGTGCTGTTCTTTGTACTTCTGTTGACGCTGCTGGTCACGCTGTTTGACCACTACCGCCAAGTATACCTAATGCGCTTCTTCGGTCTGGAGGAAATATGAATCCAAAGGGAAAGCCTACACTAGATGAGGGCCGTATTTACCTTTGTGCCCCGGTAAATGCCCTTGTCGAAGGAATCTATAAAGAGAACATACCCCTGGCAGAGATCAAAAAGCACGGCGATTTTGGCCTGGGTACATTCAATGACTTGGACGGGGAGATGGTCATGCTCGACGGGCATGCTTACCAAATCGCTTCTGATGGGCGCGTCAAGGTGATTGATGATAGCGCTTTGACCCCGTTCGCCTGTGTCACTTTCTACGAGCCTCTGAGCCATGATGACATTGACCGTGAAATGGATTACGACACCTTTTTGGAATGGCTGTATAGCCTCTTGCCATCTCTTAACCTGTTCTATGCTATTCGGATACAACATGGTGTATTCGCGTACGTCAAAGCCCGATCGGTGCCGAAGCAAGACAGTTATCGGCCCTTGGTGGAAGTTGCCAAAGAACAAGCTACTTTCGACTTCCATGATGTGGAAGGCACCCTGGCAGGCTTTTTCACCCCTTCTTTCATGTCATCCCTGAATGTGCCTGGCTTGCACCTGCATTTCCTCTCCGCAGATTTGCGACAGGGCGGTCACCTGCTCGAATGTGTGCCGCGAAAAGCTCGCGCGGGCGTCCAGATTCTTAGCACGCTCGAGCTCTCCTTGCCGATTGGCCTTGATTACCTGACTCTGGATTTCACTCGGGACATCACCCAGGACTTGGACAAGGTGGAGAAGTAAATAACAGTGAGGAATCTTAACCAATGATGAAAAGACCAACAAAAGAGAACATCTTCACCAACGAAGGTAAGGCCCTGGTTAGCAAAGTGCAGTGCAGCGGAGACCTGAGGCGAGACATTGGCCAGGCTGTGTCCGCCATCGGAGGCTTCGAGAGGCTGGTGGAACCAGGCGGTACGATCCTGGTCAAGCCCAACTTCAACACCGCCGACCCGCCGCCGGCCTCCAGCGACCCTCAGTTCGTCAAGGCGGCCATCGAGCTGCTCTACGAGCACGGGGCAGGCAAGGTGGTTCTGGGTGAATCCTCAATGTTGCGCTTATCAACCAGGGACACCTTGCGCCAGACAGGCATGATACAGGCGGCCGAAGAGGCGGGGGCGGAGGTGATCTTCTTCGATGAGGGCGAGTGGGTGACGGTGGATATTGGCGGGCGCTACCTCAAGAAGGTCGCGCTGGCCAACGCGGGGCTTGAGGCCGAGAAGATCGTCTACGTCTGCTGCCTCAAGACCCATCGCTTTGCGGATTTCACCCTGAGCCTCAAGCTGGCTATGGGCTTTGTCAGGTCTCGTGACCGTAGGGGGATGCACCTACGGCGATTGAGAGATAAGCTGGCCGAACTCAATCTGGCCATCGCGCCGGATCTGATCGTCATGGACGGCCGTCGTTGCTTCATCTCCGGTGGCCCATCAAGCGGAGAGCTGCGAGAGCCCAACCTGGTTCTCGCTTCCGGCGACCGCATCGCCATTGACGTGGAGGCCCTGAAGGTCATTCAGAGCTATCCGGGCCACAGCCTGAAGAAGGGCCCGTGGGAGTTGACCATGATCCGGCAGGCGGTGGAACTGGGGCTGGGGGCAACGAGTGAGGCGGAGTACCGGGTAATAAAGAGGAGTGAGACCTATGCCAGAACTGCCTGAAATCACCGTCCTGGCCCGCCAGATGAAGACAGAACTGGTGGGCAAGACCTTCACCGGCATTGAGGTGCTGCAGCCCAAGTGCCTGAATGTCCCGCAAGAGATGTTCGTGGATGCGCTGGCTGGCGCGCAGTTGCTCGATGTGACTCATCGCGGAAAGTGGCTCTTCGTCGAGACCACCCAGGGCTGGCTGCTGCTGAGTCTGGGCATGGGGGGCGAGATCCTGCTTACCACCCGCGACGCGCTGCCAGAGAAGTACCGCCTGGTCTTGGACTTCGACGACGGCGACTGTCTGGCCATCAACTTCTGGTGGTTCGGCTACGCCCACTTTGCTGCCGAGTTGGCCGACCACTCGCCGACGGTGCAGCTTGGCCCGGACGCCCTGAGCTTGACGCTGGATCAGTTCCGGGAACTGCTGCGGGGACGGCGTGGAGGCATCAAGTCCTTCCTGCTCAACCAGCGCCGCATCGCTGGCATCGGCAACGTCTACGTCCAGGATCCGTTGTTCAAGGCGGGCATCCACCCGCTGCGGCCCATCAACACATTGGATGATGACGAGATAGCTGCCCTGTGGCGGGCGATTCGCGAGACGTTGCAGGAGAGCGTTGACCTGGGCGGTAGCGCGTGGGAACAAGATCTGCACGGCGAAAAGGGCCGCTGGGACCAAAGCTTTTTCTTGGTCGCCTACCGTGAGGGTGAGCCTTGCCCAGCCTGCGGTGCAACGGTAGTCAAGATCAAGACCGGCAGCACAAGCAGTTTTATTTGCCCACGATGCCAACCGTTTGGTGATGAAGTGCTTTGAGACCACCTCGCGGGGCATCGGGGTCAAAACCATCCGCGAGAAGGGGCTGTTCACCGCGCTGAGCCATGGCCCTGCCGCCGTACCCCCCAGGGTGCTGGACTATTTCTCCCCGTTCAGGTCTATCCTCCGT
>CAZGKH010000229.1:0-4969 GCA_964525665.1 uncultured Anaerolineae bacterium
GGGCTAGGTCGCCCCACTGCCGTGAAGATCAGTTCTGTCCCCAGGTAAACTTCTTGTCCCCAGCCTGCTGCTACCCCTGCCGTTCGGTCCGTGCGGGCCATCCGCACCTCCACCTGGCCCGCGCCTGCCTGGTGAGCCAGTGATTCCACATGAGCCGACATCACTCGCCGCGCGTGGTCCACAGCCTCCTCCAGATCAGCGAAGTCGTGGACGCCATCGGGCAGGTGCAAGCGGAACAGGTCGCCGCCGCCAACTGAGCTGATCAGCACTCGCAGCCGCTGGATGACGCCGCCCGACACAGCCCCCACGGCGTTGGCTACCCCCGCGTTAGGGGGGATGAGCAACTCGGTGTGCAACTGCTCGGCCACGCGGGGCATGTAGGCCTCCACCGGCGCGCCGATGGCCACCAGTGGCCGCCGCAGCGTCAAGTCGCAGACCAGGTCGCCGTCACCGGAGCCATTGAGCGCTCGCTCCAGTAACGCCGCTGCCGTCGGCTCCTTCTCCCAATGGGGCGGGCTGACCTCGTCCTCCAGCACCTTGCTGACCAGCTCCGTTGACACCCGGTCCGACATCCCCCGCGCTACCTGCTCGCAGAATTCTTCCACCGGCAAATCTATCTGGGCAGCCAGTATCTCTGCTCCCAACTGCGAGGCCTCCACACTCCACTGCTGAAAGCGACCCAGAACGTGCAGGGCGTCCGTCGGCGTGAAGCCGGCCCGTTGCACCACGCGCTGAGCTTCCAACTCCTCGATCCGCCGCCGAGCCAGCCAACTGTAGCGCGCCTCGCTGGTCAGCAAGGCTAGCGATTGTGGCCCCTCCTCCAGGCGATCCAGCAGTTCCATGTCCTCGCTGGATAGCCAATTGACGGGCCGCCGCCACGACATCACAAACTGAGCCGCCACATCCTCCCGCTCTGGTGACGCGGCCTGGCGGCGAAGCTCTCCTAGCACCTCGGGATGCTCGCTGGCCAGCAAGCACAGGGGCACAACGCGCTTCGGGCCAATGAGCATCCTCCTCTGTCGGTCGAAGCGCACGTGGCTGTCGCCGCCCAGCCCCGTGGTGTGCACGTCCACCGCCTCCACCATCGTTCGCCAGCCGCCGACCCGCGCCCCTTCTGAATTGAGACGAGGCTGGCCGCCGTTCAGCGCGGCGATGTCGGTGGTTGTGCCGCCCACGTCCACCACCCACACGTCCCTCCGTCCGGCCAGATGCCAGGCGCCCACCGCGCTGGCTGCCGGCCCAGAGAGGATGGTCTCGATGGGGCGTCGCATGGCCCACTCGGCGCGCACCAGCGAGCCATCCCCTTTGACCACCATCAGCGGAGCGGCGATAGCCTGCTCGTCCAGCGTTTGGCGCACGGTGGCGATCAGCTCCCGCAGCAACGGAATCAGGCGGGCATTGAGAGTTACCGTCGTTGCCCGCCGCACGGCGTTGAGCCGAGTGGTTAGCTCGTGGCCGCAGGTGACGGAGAGGCCCTGTCCTGAGCGCTGTCCTGAGCCTGTCGAAGGGCTTGTCGAAGGGCCGGTCAGTTCCTCAACCAGTCCTCGCACCCGCAGCTCGTGGGTGGGATTGCGCACCCCGAAATAGCCCGAAACCGCAAAGGACTCGACCTTTCCATGGCGCGCCAGGATGGCCTCCCGGGCTGCGTCCTCGTCCAGCGGCGCGGCCTCATCGCCCAACACATCGTGTCCGCCGCGCAGGTAGACGACGTCCTCGGTCACCAGCTCTTTTTGGAAGTCGTACTGCTCCATCAACTCTGGGTCGTAGCCAATGAGCAGCAGACAGACGGGGCTGCCCTGTCCCTCGGCGATGGCGTTGGTCGCAAACGTCGTCGAGAGGGCCACCAGATCCACCGTCTCCGGCGACAAGGACTTCTCCGCCTCAAACACGGCCGCCATTGCTCCCTTGATGCCGATGGACAAGTCGTGCCGCGTGGTCAGCGACTTGGCTGCTGCCAGTACCTTTCCTGTAGCGTGATCCACCAGCACGGCGTCGGTGTACGTTCCACCTGTGTCAATCCCCAAGGCAACTGTCATGCTTCACTCCTTCTCCCTCGCCAGCAATTGCCCTTCCAGGCACAGTAGCGACAAACTGACCCAACTTGGTGCGACTCGTAATCACGTCCCAGGCCAATGACTCCGGAGGCCGATTTCTGCGGTTCCAGCATGCAGTGTTTGTTCAACCGCACGCCGATGTCGGCCAAAGGCAACAGGGCGCACAGTTCTCGCTGTCCCTGCACCGACCAGCCGACCAGCCCCCCGGGGCTGAGGCCGGGGCTCACGCCCCAACCGCGCTCAGTTGCCCGCTCCTCGGCCAGGCGGCCCAGCCTCCCGCCGACCACGCCCACCGCCATGACTCCTACACAGTCGAGTAAGTAGGAGACCAGAGGTTCGCCGGCCCTGTTCAGTTCGCGCACCCGCGCCTCCAGTGCCGGGCCGATGGTGTATACGCCCATCAGCAGCCGCTGCGCCGGGGCCAACAGGTGAACCATGGGACCGACGGTCAGGCCAGCGCTGTCCACAGCCAGCTCTACCCGTTCGCCCGCTACGTCCCGGACGTCGAACTCATCGTAGATGGCAACCGGTGTCATGAGGGTCTCCCCCAGAGCGATGGCCTTCTCTGCAGCGTCCACAAACGCCGGCCGGGGATCCTTTCGCCCTTGTGTCGCTAGCAGCCTCTCGACGGTCAATGTGATTGTTACGTCTTTTAGAATAGGCATTTTGGACCTACCACCCCCGCTCTTCGGCTCTCTGGATGACGGCCTCCAGTTCAGCGACCGTCGCCTCGTCCAGCGGCGCCGGTTCATGGTGCTCCAGAATCTCGCGCACCCGCGCCGTCGCCCGGTCGCCCAGGGTGAGCTGCCCACCGGCCTCCCAATCCCCTCGATTCGTCCGATCGAGCAGACTGGGGAACCAGTTATTACGGAAGTGCCGTAGGGTATGGTCTTGATCCACAAAGTGGCCGCCGGGGCCAACCCCGTCAATCACCTCCAGTGCCAGTGTCTCTTCTGTGACCTCGACCCCTCGCATGAAGCGCTTCACCAACCCCGCGATCTCATCCATGCTGACCAGCAGTTCATAGGAGGCGGTCAGTCCTGACTCGATGTACCCGACGTCGTGGATCAGGTTGCCGCCGCCCAAGGCCGTGAGCAGCATTGACAGCGCGCCCTCGGCTGCGGCTTGCTGATCGAAGTTCTTGGCATCGGAGCAGCCGGCGAAGGAGAAGATGGGTAGATCGTAGTAGTGACACATCTCGCTGAAGGCGGCCATGGCCAACATGAACTCAGGCGCAGCGTAGGAGATGAGACCCTGGGACATATCCATGTACAGGATACCGCCAGCGCCTATCACCGGCGCACCTTCCCGAATCAATTGGCAGATCAGCAACCCGCTGAGTTGTTCGGCATTGGCTTGCAGCAAAGCGCCAGCCACCGTTACGGGAGCCGTGCCGCCGATCTGCATCCCCGGCGTGTAGACCACCGGCAGCCCCTTGGCGGCGATGTAGAGCAGTTTTTCGCAGCTTTCCTTGGCGTGCGTCAGTGGAGAGATGGGCTCGCTGTAGAGGGCGCAGAACGGGTTGCGTCGCAGCGCTTCGGCCCCACCCGCCACCGCCTCAGCCATCTCAATGATATCCTCCAGGTTCTGGCGGCTCCACGCTGTATAGATGATGGGCTTGACGGTGTTGCTGACCATCGCCCGGAAGTGGTGCAGGTCCGAAATCGTGTCCGTCACGTCGGAGGCGATGCCCATGCACATCAGAAAGTCAATGTTGGGCAGCGCATCTACCAGGCGGGCGACGTTGGCCACGTCGGCCAGCACCGCCTGCCGTCGTTCTCCGCTGTAGGCATCGAGCACGAAAGGCGTGTCGGATCCCGTGCCATAGTACCCCTTGCGGCCTTCCAGGAACATCGCCGCGTTGCCATCGCGGTCGCACATCACCACGCGATTAGGTGCGGTGCGGATGGCCCATTCGATCAGATGAGGCGGGATGCGCACTCGATCGCCGTCGAGCCAGCAGCCGGCCTTGTCCAGGAGTTCTCGCACCTCGGGCGCCACAACCCGCACTCCAGTCCGGCGCAGAAGCTCCAACGTCGCCTGATGTACTTGCGCCTTCTGGTCATCGCTGAGCACCTGCATGCCTGGGGTGCCCTGGATAACATGATTACTGTTGATCATTGTATATTCCTCCGTAAACTATTGTAGATGCATTCGCGTCAACTCAAGGCTCAAAGGCCCGTCCCCGGCCCGCCCCGGGGACGGGGCTCAGAGCTTGAGTTGACATTCATCATGAGGCGCTTACGGCAAAGTCGCCCACCTGAGCATTCTCGATAGCTCGCAGCAGATCCTGAGGCGCCAGGGCCAATCCGGCGTCGGGGCGGCCAGAGCTGATGAACGCTTGCTCCAACGCCAGAACCCCCTGGTCCACAAAGGCGGTAATGTCCTGGCGGCGGAAGCCCACCACGGACACGGCTCCGACCTGGAAGCCGGTCACCCGCTGCACGTCTCGCGGCGATGCCATAGCGACATCTTTCTCGCCCAGGGCCTCGGCCACCTTTTTCAGGCTCAACTGCCTGTCGCCAGGGACCACCACCAGGGCGAAATCCCTATTCGGTCGCACCACAATCATGGCCTTCACCACCCAGCCTACTGGAATGTTCAGGTCTTCAGCCACCCCCGCGGCCGTGTATTGTTTGCGAGCGTGCTTGTGATATGTGTAAGGAACGCCTTTTGCCTCTAGGGCGCGCATGACCATTGTCTTGCCCATCGGTGACCTCCCGTTGTCGGATGTTGGAAGTTGGAGGTTGGAAGTCCAACCTCCAATCTCCAATCTCCAATCTCCAGGCTATGCCAGAGCTACTTTCTCCTCTGCTCTATGTCGTTCGTCAGCCTGGACGATGATGTCTTTCAGCGTGCTCTCCACATCGTCGGGAATGGGCTCAGGCTCGTAGGTCTCGATCAAGTTGATGACC
>CAZGKH010000229.1:5069-6685 GCA_964525665.1 uncultured Anaerolineae bacterium
CTCCACATCGTCGGGAATGGGCTCAGGCTCGTAGGTCTCGATCAAGTTGATGACCTTCTCGTGCACCCGATCTCCCAGGGTCTTGGAGCCGGCTGCCTCCCAGTCATCAACTTTGGCCCGGTCAATTAGCTCCGGCTGCCAGAACTCCCTGAAGTGCCTGAAGGTATGCTTCTCGCCCAGGAAGTGGCCGCCGGGGCCTACTTCGGCGATGACGTCCACAGCCAGGGTCTCTTTGTTCACGGGGATGCCGCCCATGATGCGCTTGACCATGCCGATGGTCTCATTGGACATGACCAGCATGTCGTAGGAGCCAACCAGGCCGGATTCCAGATACCCCACGTCGTGGATCAGGCTGGCTCCTGACAGGGCGGCCGTGGCAATGGAAATCGCGCCCTCGATGGCCGCCTGCTGGTCTACCGACTTGGCGTCACTGCAACCTGCGGTGGAGAACATGGGCAGGTTCAGCCATTTGGAGATCTCGGTCAAGCCCGCGCTCAGCAGGGATAGCTCCGGCGCGCCATAGCAGTAGGTGGTGGTGAGCATGTCCATGATGGTCATCACCCCACCCATTATCACGGGCGCCCCTTCTCTTTTCAGTTGAGACATGACGACGCCTGACAGGGTCTCGGCCAGGGCCTGCACCAGAACGCCGGCCATGGTGGCTGGCGCCGTTCCGCCGGCGCTGGGGCAAGGGGTGATGATAGCGGGGATGCTCTTCTCGGCCGCGAAAAGCACTTTCTCCACCGCCTCCTTGGTGTGCTCCAGGGGCGAGCTAGGCTCGGTGTAGATCACGAAGAGGGGCGTCCGCTGGAACTCGTCCTCGCCACCCACTACTTCGCACGCCATCTGGTACTGATCGTCCAGACCCTCTTTGTCCACAGCGGTGACGACCAGAGGCTTGGTCACGCCCTGGAGCGCAGCCAGGAACTGATGGCGGTCGTAGGTGCCAATGGGCACGTCAGAGGTCAGCCCCAGAGGCATGTAGAAGTCAATGTGGGGCAGGGAATCGGCGATCTTGGCTGCGTTGTAGCTATCTTTGTAGCCGTAGCGCCTCCGCTCATTGTCGTACGGGTCGCGGATGAAGGGGGTATCGGAGCCCGTGCCGAAGTAGATGTGGTTCTTTCCCAGGGCGATCTTCTTGGAGCGGTCCCGCCCGGCGACGACGATCCGCGAGGGCGCCTCAGCCACAGCCTCCTCGACCATGGCGGCGGGAATATGCACCAGAGACCCTGCTGAGCCTGTCGAAGCATTGCCATCGCTGATGTATGCCCCCTCATCCTGCAGGAGTTCCAGAGCCTCTTCGTGGTAGACCCTGACTCCCGTCTGCCTCAGCACCTCCAGGGCGGCAAAGAAAATCTCCTCGATCTGGGCATCGGAGAACATGCGGAACTGAGGCGTAGTATTCACTTGGTAGTTGACTCTCATAATCTTTTCTCCTTAAATAAAACTAGCGTATGAACTGCATCTGCCGTACCTCGCCGCCTGGAGGGATGACCAGGAAGCGGCTTCCCAATTGCTCCAGCGATTCGGGGGCCGCCAAGAGGCCACGGACGCACGAGGCTGAGTCTAGCCGCTGTTCGTAGCGCGTCACCCAGCGATCTTGGCCGAGTTCGTGG
>CAZGKH010000230.1:0-6677 GCA_964525665.1 uncultured Anaerolineae bacterium
CTTGTTGGGCGAAGGTCTCTTGTTGGGCGAAGGTCTCTTGTTGGGCGAAGGTCTCCGACCGAGCCCGTTAGGCAAAGGTCTCTGACCGAGCCCTGTCAGGTGAACCAGCTTGGCCGTGTCCTCCTCCAGATGAACTCGCTCGATACCGATGCGCTTGCTTTCCCCGTCCGCCTCGATATCCAGCCAGCCATCGCGTGAGAGGGGCAGGTCGTACTGGGAGATCTGGTATCCTTTGGGCAGGTCTGGATAGAAGTAGTTCTTGCGGTCGAACTTGGAGAACTCGGGGATCTGGCAATTGAGGGCCAGGGCCGTCATAATGACGTACCCAATGGCCTTCTGGTTGATGACCGGTAGCACCCCCGGCATCCCCATGCAGACAGGGCAGACATGGGTATTGGGTTCTGCCGCAGCATAAGCGGCGCTACAGCGGCAGAACATCTTGGACTCGGTTAGCAATTGGGCGTGAACCTCGATGCCGATGACGGCTTCGTAATCCATCGCAGATCTCAAATGGGTGTATTCAATCTCAGTTGATAAACGCTTCGTAGGTGCAGGGTTCCCCTGCCCAATGGGCGAGACAACCTCGCCCCTACTAAATCAACTCCGCCGGCAGCCTACACTCCAGCCCGTGAGCACTGGCGACCCCATCGCAGGTAACTTCGCCTTTGTAAACGTTTACCCCTTTGGCCAGGGCGGTATCCTTCTTCACCGCTTCCACGAAGCCGCGATTGGCCAGTTGAAGGGCATAGGGCAAGGTGGCGTTGGTCAAGGCATAGGTCGAAGTGCGCGGCACGGCGCCGGGCATGTTGGTTACACAATAGTGGATCACGCCTTCTTCGACGTAGATGGGGTCGGTGTGGGTGGTGGGGCGGGATGTCTCGATGCAGCCGCCCTGGTCAATGGCTACGTCAACAATCACGCTGCCCGGCCTCATGCTCCCCACCATCTCCCGTGTGACCACGTGAGGTGCCCTCGCACCCGTGACCAGCACCGCCCCGATCACGGCATCGGCGCGCTTGACAGCCTCAGCGACGTGGTGAGGATTTGAGCTCAGGGTGACGAGATTGCCGTGAAATATGTCGCTCAGGTGGCGGAGCCTGTCTACCCTGAGATCAATGGCAGTGACGCTGGCTCCCATGCCCAGACCCATCTCCACCGCGTTCCTCCCCACCGTGCCGACTCCGATGACGACCACGGTGCAAGGGAGAACGCCGGGCACCCCACCCAGCAGCTTGCCCCGTCCACCGCTGGGCTTTTCCAGATAATGGGCGGCCACCTGCACCGACATCCTGCCGGCCACTTCGCTCATAGGCTCCAGCAAGGGCAGTTCGCCGCTCGGCAACTCGACTGTCTCGTAGGCCACAGCCGTTACTTTCTTTTCCATCAGAAGCTTGGTCAAATTGCCTAGCTTTGGATTGGCTAGGTGAAGATAGGTAAACAACAACAAATCCTCACGGAAAAACCGGAATTCCGGCTCGATAGGCTCTTTGACCTTGAGCACCATCTCAGCTCCCCAGGCGTCAGCGGCGGTAGGCACGATATTCGCCCCTGCCTGTTTGTATTCATGGTCGGAGAAGCCGCTCCCCTCGCCCGCCCCCCTCTCGACGAGGACCTTGTGTCCCGCCTTGACCAGCATATCTACACCGGCTGGTGTAGCGCCGACTCTGTTCTCGGCCGTCTTGATCTCCTTCGATACGCCGATGATCATCGTTGATCCTCCTTGAATGTGTTTTGATGTGAATTGCTTGTTACGTTCCACACGTCCTCGGCTTCGTCGTACGCTAACTCGAAAGAACCGCCATCCTCAGTGCGCACCAGAAAATGAGGTCCATTGGGTGCGCGCCAGGCTCGTTCCACCGCCTGGACGACGTGGCGCTGGCCACGCCAGACGAAGGCGCGGGGCTCCTGAGCGTAGGTATGGCCTGAATAACACTCGACAGTCAATTCCATTGGCTACAGTCTGAGCCCTTTGAGATACTCGCGAAGCCGTGGGCCGACGCCCTCATCCTTCAGAGCCAGAGCGATGAACGTTTGCAACAGGCGCAACGGGTCGCCAGTGGTGTACCAGGTTCCTTTTATCGGCTGGGCCACGACTCGCTTTCGCTGGGCCAGGGTCAACATGGCATCGGCCATCCACAGCTCCCCTCCCTTGCCCAGCTTCTGTTCCTCCAGGATCTCAATGATTTCGTAGGGAACGACGAACCGCCCTATCTGAATGAGGTTGGAGGGAGCTTTTCCCGGATCGGGCTTCTCGATGAGGTTTTTGATTTCGGGAGCCTCCGTGCCTTCCTTCAGCTTGATGCAGCCGTAGAGATGGGTTTCCTCCCAGGGCACCTCGTAGGCGGCCATAGTTGCGGCGGGTTGGTAGCGCTCGTAGGCGTCCATCACCTGGCGCAGACCGGGCGGATCCGCGTCAATGACATCGTCGCCGAACATGTAGACGAACGTCTCGCCCTTGCTGATGAAAGGGCTGGCGGCCAGCACCGGGCTGCCGTTGCCGTAGGGTAGATCGTCCCCCTGGCGGACGAAGGCGAAGTTTGCCAACCGCGAAATGCGCCTGACCGCCTCCAGGTAGTGCGGTTTGCCTGTTGTCTCCAGGGTTCGCTCCAGTTCGGGCGCTGAATCGAAATGATCGGTGATGGCATGGCTGCCGCGGCGCGTCACCAAAACAATGTCGGTGATGCCTGAGTTCACCGCCTCTTCCACCACGTGTTGGAGGATGGGCCGATCCAGCAGGGGGAGCATCTCCTTGGGCACGGCTTTGGTGGCCGGCAGGAACCGCGTCCCCAACCCGGCGGCGGCGATGATGGCTTTGGTGATTTTCATGGTTGGCTCTCCTGCAACTCGATCATCGCTCCAATCTCATCCAGAACCTCAAGCAGTGTTATCGCTGGTTGTTCCTCCACACCTTGGGGGGTATGGAGATGAAAGGGAAAGGTCCGCAGGTGTCGGTGGTGAGGAGCAGAATCCCATCTAGCGATCAGGTTGTCCTTCGCATCCATGTAGTGAAAGCGAAACTTGCTTCGTTCAACCGGCAATTGCTCGGAGAACGCCAGGGTGGAACCATTAACAAAAGTGATTCTACCTTTGATGAAACCCACTCCTAGATTGGCATCTATCTCGCGTTGAATTGATGACGAGATGATGATGGGTGCCATCTCTTGGAGCTGGGCGTCGAGCTTTGCCAGGTATTCCACAATTGTCATAGGCGGATGGTTCCCAGAAGTTGGAGTTGCCTTAGCGTTTCGTGGTAGACATCCAAGAGGTATTGCCACTCGAACCAATCGGCATCATCGCCTAGTTCGCCAGCATCAAACTTAGTGGCAAAGTCCTCCGATGCCATTCCGCACCGGCGCTCAAAGGCGGTTAAGCGCTCCTTATACCTACCAAGGTTGAACTCAAGGGCTTTTCTCTTCATCTCCAAACTTGACTTCACGATAGGGACGACTTCCCATTGAAGAATTATCGTATCCATATCTTCACCTCCAATCGTTCTAGGCCAGGCTAGGCAACGCATCGCCTCTTCCCGGCCAACCAGCCTCTCTCTCATCTGCGATGTCGGCCAAAGCCTCCTCCAACACTGAATTTCTTAACCTCTTTCACATCTTTTGTCCTTTTGTGATGGTCTCCTCTTGTGCCACTCTGTGGCCTGCTCGTAGGCATAGGCCACCCGCAGAACCGTCTCCTCGGCAAAGGCATCCCCCATGATCTGCAGGCCCACGGGCAGGCCATCACCCGTTGGGCGAAGGTCTCTGACCAAGCCGCAGGGGATGGAGATGCCACAGATGCCGGCCAGGTTCAAGGAGAGGGTGAATACGTCGGAGAGGTACATCTGCAGCGGATCGTCCACCTTTTCGCCGATCTTGAAGGCCACCGTGGGAGAGGTGGGAGCTACCAGCACGTCGAATTTACTGAAGGCCTGGTCGAAATCCCGCTTGATGAGGGTGCGCACCTTTTGGGCCTTGAGGTAGTAGGCGTCGTAGTAGCCTGCTGAGAGGGCATAGGTGCCCAGCATGATGCGCCTCTTGACCTCGGGGCCGAAGCCGCTCTGCCGGGTCTGGCGGTAGGCGTCCCACACATCCTCCACCTCTGGGTGAGAGTAGCCGTACTTCACGCCATCGTAACGGGCCAGATTGGCTGAGGCCTCGGCCGGAGCGATCAGATAATAAACGGGCAAGGAATACTTCGTATGCGGTAGAGAAACCTCATCCACCTCTGCTCCCAGGTCAGCCAGTTCTTCTATGGCAGCTCGCACCGCCGCTTCCACCCCAGGCTGCATGCCCTCAACAAAGTACTCCTTGGGAACACCCACTCTCATTCCTCGAATATCCGGGACGAGGGCCTGGGCATAATTAGGAGCGGGGACATCCATTGAGGTGGAGTCGCAGGGGTCATAATGAGCAATGGCCTGCAGGAGGATGGCGCAATCGGTCACGTCTTTGCCGAAGGGGGCGATTTGGTCCAGCGAAGAGGCGAAGGCCACCAGGCCATAGCGAGAGACGCGGCCGTAGGTGGGCTTGAGGCCCGCCACACCGCAAAACGCTGCTGGCTGGCGCACGCTGCCACCGGTATCGGAACCCAGGGCGCCCAGGCACTCGTCGGCGGCTATGGCGGCAGCGCTGCCTCCGCTGGAGCCGCCAGGAACCCGGCTCAGGTCCCAGGGATTCCGCGTGGGGAAAAAGGCGGAGTTCTCCGTGGAGGATCCCATAGCGAACTCATCCATGTTGGTTTTTCCCAGGATGACAGCGCCTCTCTGGTGGAGATGCTCGATCACCGTAGCGTTGTAGGGTGGGACAAAGTTCTCCAGGATTTTGGAGCCGCAGGTGGTCGGCACGCCTTTGGTGCAGATGATGTCCTTGATAGCCAGAGGTACGCCCAGGAGGGGATGATCCTCACCAGCAGCCCGTCGCCGATCCGCTTCCCGTGCTTGCTCCAGAGCAGATTCAGGGGTAACAGTGAGATAAGCTTTGACCTGGTTATCAACTTCCACGATGCGCTCGATAACGGCCTGGGCCAGTTCGACGGCCGAAACCTCGCCTTTTC
The DNA here is from genome assembly GCA_964525665.1 of uncultured Anaerolineae bacterium. Taxonomy (GTDB): domain Bacteria; phylum Chloroflexota; class Anaerolineae; order VGOG01; family VGOG01; genus CAYMKL01. The sequence continues at coordinate 5,044 of CAZGKH010000230.1, forward strand.
TCAACAGCTCCTGGGCTTCGTGGATGCTCAGCTCGTTTAATCTCAAGCTAGTTCTCCAGCAGAGAGGGCAACAGGCTCTCGATCACTCCTAGAAACTCCGCCGCCTGGTCAATCGCTTCCTCTGTCTCCTCAGGGGTGAAATCCTGCTTCCGCTCGTAGTCAGCCTGCAGGCGGGACTTGTGAGCTCGTCTGAACCAGCGACTGTATCTAGCGTCTACCATCCCTGACTTGATGAAGTACAGGCCAAAGAGGGAGATGGTGCCAGCGTGGGACTTGGTGCGGATAGTGCGAGCAGCCAAAGCTGCGTCGGCGGCGTCCAGAAAAGCATAAAAAACCCGGGACATCGCCTCACCAAATAGACCCTCCTCTTGCATCAACCTGGCAGCCCGCAACCGTTTGTGAGCTGATTCAATGAATCCCTGCACCACTTTGGCTGGATCTCCTTTTTCCACCACGATGGGCTCTCCTTTCAATACGATTCCCTCATCGGCCACGTTGCGCATCAGCGGCGTGCCAATAGCTGCCCATTCAGCTATCTGGTCACTGGTGAAGTCGAGAGCTGAGATGTCTATCATCTTCTCCAAGTGAGTGTCAGCCATGAGGTCACTGATGATATCATCCACTTCTGGCGTCCTGCGCTCCACGATGACCAGCAGGTCTATGTCCGAACCGGGGTGGGCATCTCCTCGCGCCTTGGAACCAAATAGAATGATGTCCTTGACCTGGCCAGGCAATGCAGCCAGGATCCTCCTCTTGAACTCTTCGACAGCCAGGAGTTCGTCAGGCTGCAGGACATGGGAGATAGGGTTCTCTTTTGCCACCGCTCGCGCCATGGATAATTCACTCCAGAATTGCTTGCACCCTGACGTAGCCGTTCTCAGCCTCGGGCGCGTTGGCCAGGACATCTTCGCGGGAGAAAGAGAGCCTGACCTTGTCCGCTGCCATCACGTTCCGCAAGGGGAGTACCGTGGCTGTGGGAGGGATAGCCTCGGTGTCCAAACACTGCAATACCTCGGCGTACTCCAGGATAGCTGAGAGCTGCTCCCCGAACTTTTCCTTTTCCTCGTCAGTCAAGCTGAGCTTCGCCAACTCAGCGATGTGCTCCACTTCGACGCGACTCAGTTTCGTTTCTCGGCCTGTCAGCAAGGCGATTTCGTCCATCTTTCACTCCCTGGCGTATTATAACACTTTCAGGCAGAGCGAGCAAATCAGGGGGAGCGCACGAGATCGGTAAGTCTGGCTGTTAGCTTCAGCATCGCCACCTCTATTCCTTCTTGATAGCGCCAGAAAGCCAGAGCGATGGCCGTCAAGCCAGTGATGAAGAACGCTATTTGTGTTCGAGTGAAAGATGCAGCGTTAGCGCCCACAAGGTTCGCCACGAGAATGCCCGGCAATCGGCCGATGGCAGCCAATACAATCAGCTCAGGTAGGGGCAGGAGAGTGAGGCCGGCCAGGAAGCAGGCTACATCGTCGGGCAGAAATGGAAAGAGAAAAATGAGGAACAAAAAAAGAGCACCCCCTTTCTGTGAGTAGCTATCGCGGCGATCCGCTATCTGATTCTGGCGGAGGAGTTCTTCTTCCGCCCCGTAGAGACAACCGTTCTAGGGGTGATCCTGATCCTGCTGGTGGTGGAA
>CAZGKH010000231.1:0-6664 GCA_964525665.1 uncultured Anaerolineae bacterium
GTGCGCCAGGGTCCGCGACCTGTTCGCCCTGGTGGAGCGGCCCGCGAAGTACCCCTACCGCACCCCCCCCGCCCGGGGCGCCGGGCAGAAGCAGCGGGTGGCCATCGCTCGCGCCCTGGCCCTCCATCCCCGCTTCGTCGTGCTGGACGAGCCAACATCGGCCCTGGACGTATCGGTACAGGCCAAGATTCTGGCGCTGTTAGCCCGGTTGCAACGAGAGCTGGGGTTGACCTATCTCCTCATCTCCCACGACCTGAGCGTGGTGAAGAACTTCTCCACCCACATTGCGGTGATGTACCTGGGGAAACTGATGGAGATGGCTCCTACCCGGGAGCTATTTGCCAATCCCCTGCACCCTTACACCCGAGCCCTATTGTCGGCCATCCCCGTGGTCACCGACGAAGAGCTAGGGCTGATTCCAGAGCGCATCACCCTTGAGGGAGACATTCCCAGCCCGGCCAACGCCCCGACTGGTTGTGTGTTTCACACTCGTTGCTACGCTCGCCTGGAAAGGTGTGGAGTGGAGATACCGCCACTGATCAAAGTAAGCGATGAGCACTGTGTGTGGTGCCATCTATTTGGTTTCTACGGAAAGGAGTGAGAGTAAATGATTCTGCGGACGGCATCGTCCTCAACCCGCCCATCTATTTCTGGACGGCCAGGCTATGGAAGAGGAGGGCCGTTACGTGCACCCGGATGTAGTGGCGGCCTGCCGGGAGTTAGGAGTGCCAGGCTATTGATGAGGGTTGATAAGGAGCTAGTGCAGGCGGCTGCCTACGGGGGCGCGGTTCTAGGCGGCGGGGGTGGTGGGGCCATCGAAGAGGGCTTGTGCTTGGGAAGGCTGGCCTTAGAGGTGGGTCGGCCGCGCTTGATGACCCTGGATGAGATAGATGACCAGGCCATCCTGGTGACGGTGTCAGCAGTGGGGGCGCCCGCCGCCGCCGACCAATACCTGGAGCCGATGCACTACGTTCGGGCCCTGCAATTGCTGATGGCCCACCTGGATGAGCCGGTGGCTGGCATCATCACCAACGAGAATGGGGGTTTGGCCACGCTCAACGGCTGGTTCCAATCGGCGGTGACGGGGTTGCCGGTGGTGGACGCGCCGTGCAACGGGCGGGCCCATCCCACGGGATTGATGGGGGCTATGGGGCTGAACAGTGTTGCGGACTATGTCTCGCGGCAGGCAGCAGTGGGAGGCAACCCGGATACTGACCGACACGTGCATCTCTACGTCGAAGGCAGTTTGGCCTCAGCGTCACGGTTGGTGCGCCAGTCGTCGGTGGAGGCCGGCGGGCTGGTGGCCGTGGCCCGCAACCCGGTGACGGTGGCCTACGTTCGAGACAACGCCGCGCCCGGCGCTCTGCAGCACGCGATTGAAGTAGGTCGGGCGTTGTTGGGCGCAGCCGGTCCACGGGAGACAGCGGAGGCCGTGTGTGGGGTGCTCAATGGCGAGCTTGTCTGCCGGGCCAGGGTGACCGGCCTCACGTTGCGCACCGAAGGCGGCTTTGACGTGGGGCAAGTTGAGCTAGAGGGCGGTTACGAACTAACTTTTTGGAACGAGTACATGACCCTGGAACAGCATGGTCGGCGCCTGGCCACCTTCCCTGACCTCATCGCCACCCTATCGGCCATTGAGCCTCGCCCGATGAGTTCGGCTGAACTGCGGAAAGGCCAGGAGGTGCTAGTCGTCCGGGCGCCGCGCCAACACCTGCGGCTGGGGGGCGGCATGCGCCAGCCTGAACTTTTCCATGTCGCCGAACGGGCCGTAGGCAAAGATTTGATCCATTAAGTGTTTCCATCGTGAGGTGTGGATATGGCCCTAAAGCAGACTATTGAAGCGTATGAATTGCTGGACAGCGCCACGGTCGGGGGGGAGACTGTGGCCGCTGTGCTTCGGAAGCGCGGGCTGCAAGTGGAAGTGATCCCGGTGCGGGGTGAGCAGGGGAGTACCGACTTCGTCCGCACCCTGATCCCCGGCACTACGGGCAAGAAGGCTGGCGGCCAGGCTCCTACCCTGGGGATCATCGGCCGGCTGGGGGGCATCGGCGCCAGACCAGCGGCCATCGGCTTGGTGTCCGACGCCGACGGGGGCATCACGGCCATCGCCTGCGTCCTCAAGCTGGCGGACATGGCCAACGCCGGCGACCGGCTGTCCGGAGACGTCATCGTTGCCACTCATGTCTGTCCGAATGCCCCCGTCATTCCCCATGACCCTGTGCCCTTCATGGGTTCGCCGGTGGATATGGTCACCATGAACCGGTACGAGGTCCATCCCGAGATGGACGCCATCTTGTCGGTGGATACCACGCGGGGCAACTGGGTGATCAACCGGCGGGGCTTCGCTATCTCGCCCACGGTGAAAGAGGGCTACATCCTTAAAGTCAGCCCTGACCTGCTGCGCATCATGTCCGTTGTGACTGGCCAGGCGCCGGTGGTGTTCCCCATTACCACCCAGGACATCATTCCCTACGGCAGCGACATCTACCATCTCAACAGTATCATGCAGCCGGTCACGGCCACGGATGCCCCGGTGGTGGGCGTGGCCCCGACGGCCGAGACGGTGGTGCCTGGCTGCGCTTCTGGGGCCAGCCAGGTTATGGATATCGAGATGGCGGTACGTTTCTGTTTGGAGGTGGCCAAGTCCTTCGGCCGGAATGAGTGCGCCTTTTACGATGCTGAGGAATTCGAGCGTCTGGTGGTTCTGTATGGCTCGATGAAGCATTTGCAGACTTTGGGGAGAGGGGGGGGATGATGCTTGTCTCCCGAAAGCGTCTGTTGGGCTTGGTGACCATTGGCCAGTCGCCCCGGGACGACATCATGCCCCAGATGCTGCCGCTTCTGCCGGCCGGCCTGAACATCCGACAGGTGGGTGCGCTGGATGGCCTGCCCCACGAGCAGATTGCTGAGCTGGCTCCTGACCCGCAGGATTACGTCCTCCACACCCGATTGAGGGATGGCTCGGCGGTCACTGTAGGCCGGGAACGGATGAAGTCGCTTTTGCAGTCCTGCCTGAAGCGACTGGAGGGCGAAGGAGCAAACCCCATCGTGCTGTTGTGCACTGGGGAGTTCCCCGATCTGCGGAGCGATGCGTTGCTGATCGAGCCGGATCGGCTGCTGGTCAGCGTAGTTGGTGGACTGAGACCTCGGCGAGCGGGTGTGCTCGTGCCGTTGCCCTCGCAGATAGAAGCCGCGGCCGAGAAGTGGAGGGTGTTGGAGGCCGAGGTGGTGTTCGTGGCCGCATCGCCCTATTATGGGGAACCGATGGAGCTCGTCCGGGCAGCGGAGGAGTTGGGTGGGCATTCCCTGGATCTGGTGGTCATGGATTGCATGGGCTACACATTGGCCCACAAACGGGTGGTTATGCAGACGACTGGTAAGCCGGTTATCCTGGCTTCCAGGGTGGTGGCACGGATAGTCGGGGAGTTGGTGGAGTAGAGAATGGGAACCATTGAGTACAAGAAGTTGGTCATGGCTGGCCCGATGCGTTGGGTTGTGCTGACGACGAATGGAGAAGTCACCACGTTGGCCTGGTTTGTCAAGGTGCGCTACACGGCCCTCCCCCCTGGCCGCCCCCCTGCCCCCCCAAAGTTGGGGGGAACGGGGGGCAGTGGCAGTGTGCTCTTCGCCCGCAGTGACTTGCAGGGCAATGGAACCGACGACGTCTTCGCCGTGTTCAGCGACAACCTGGCCATGGCGGAACACCTGCGGGATGACGTGTTCAGCTACACTGCCTTTGCCGGCGTTCCCGACCAAAGCCCCCCGGCTCCCGTTGTGGAAGCTGCCTTCGAGAGCCAGAACGACTTTCCAGATTGTATCGTCGAATCCATGAGGGCTGTGGATGGTACAGCCCTCACCCTCTCTCTTCGGGACTTTGGTCCCCCGAAGGCCTACGTGCGGGCAGTCAACGAGCGTCTGACTGAGGTGGGGGCTTTCGCCGTGCCGGCGGCGTTCACGCTGGAGATCAACGGCGTCGTCCCCGTCGGCCAGCCAGAGGCAGGCCCCCTGGCCGAAGCGCCGCCAGTGGGGGCCGACGTGCAGAATCTGTGGTACGAATCGAGAAGTTAGGGCCTGTATCAAAGAACAATCTCTCGCCTGGCGCCTAGCGGGAAATCACGCTGAGGCCGCTTCTCTTACAGTCGAAGGGCGATTTCGAGCGGGCTTCTGACGCCCAGAGCTGCGCAAGCCACCTTGCGACAGATGCGCTTGTAACAGATCATATATACATATCTTTAGGGAGGTGTACAGAATGGCTTACCTACTTATTCGCAACGGCACTCTGATTGACGGCAAGGGCGGCCAACCGCTGGACAATGGGGCCGTGCTAATCGAGGACAACTGCATCCGTGCCGTTGGTTATCTGGGTGCCATTTCTCTGCCCGATGCCGACATCGCAGAGGTTGATGCTCAGGGTGGCTTTGTCTTGCCTGGTTTCATAGACACCCACGTGCATATGATGATGGAGGGCATGGACATTGAGAAGATGATGGCCACCCCGTTCTCTCTCAACTTTTACAAGGCCATCGAGTATATGCGTCGCACCGTTGAAGCTGGTGTGACCAGTGTGCGCGATGCCGGTGGCGCCGATCTTGGCGTCAAGCAGGCAGTGGAGCAGGGACTGGTGCTAGGTCCGCGCATGCAGATCAGCGTCACTGGTCTCTCTATCACCGGCGGCCACGGGGATGGCTGGATGCCCTCCGGCATTGAGTTCCACTTGTTCCCTGAGTATCCTGGTATGCCTGACGCCATCTGTGACGGCGCGGAGGAGGTGTGTAAGAAGGTGCGGGGAGTGTTGCGGGCCGGAGCGGAAGTGATCAAAGTCCACGTCACCGGCGGCGTTGCCAGCCCTACCGATCATCCAGGTTTCACCCAGTTTGCGCCGGAGGAACTGGCGGTGATCGTGCAGGAGGGAGCCTACCGCCGGGGCGTGAAGGTGATGGCCCACGCCGAGGGAGCCGGGGGCATCAAGAACGCCGTGCGGGCCGGCATTCACTCCATTGAGCACGGCATCTATCTGGATGACGAGGCCATCGAACTGATGTTGGAGCACGGTACGTTCCTGGTCCCCACCCTGTTGGCGCCCGTGGCTATCATGGAGGCAGCTTCAGCCCCCGACGGCGCGCTCAAATGGCCCGAATTCGCCATCCGCAAGGCCCGCGAGGTCGTCGAGGATCACCGCGAGAACATCGCCAAAGCCTACCAGGCCGGCGTCCGGATCGCCATGGGCACGGATACGGCCGTCAGTCCCCACGGCACCAACCTGCGGGAACTGGGCCTGATGTGCGGTATCGGCATGACGCCGATGGAGGCGATCATGGCTGCGACGAAGGTTGCCGCCGAGTGCCTGGGCTGGCAAGATCGGGTGGGCACTGTGGAACCGGGGAAGCTGGCCGACATCGTCGTCTGCAAGTTGGATCCCCTGGCCGACATTCGCTCCCTGGAGAACGTGGACAACATCCTCATGGTAATGAAGGACGGCCAGATTGTCAAGGATCGACGCGACGTGTGCTGCTGAGGTGATTGTCAGGGGAATCAATTTGGGAGGTTCAGGATGATCGGTTTGGATGAGGCCCTGGAATATGTGTTGAAGCATTTCGAGCCACTGGAGCCAGAGGAGGTAGAGATCCCCGATGCTCTGGATCGTGTTCTGGCTGAGGATGTCTACTCCGATGTGGACATTCCGCCTTTTGACAATTCGGCCATGGATGGATATGCGGTGCGGACGGCGGACACGGCTGGAGCCAACCCCGACGCTCCAATCACCTTGCGAGTGATTGGGAATCTCGCGGCGGGCTACACCACGGACCTGGTCGTGGAGCCAGGCACCGCTATCCGCATTATGACTGGGGCGCCGCTTCCCGCCGGCGCCGATGCTGTGGTGCGGTTCGAGGAGACCAGCGAGGGGTTATCGGCGAGAGAGAAAACGGACGAGCGGATTGATGTTTTCAGCCAGATTGTCATAAGGGAGAACGTCCGACCGGCGGGGGAGGATATTCGGGAGGGGGAGTTGGTTCTACCCGAAGGAACAGTTCTGCGCGCTCAAGAGATCGGGGTGCGGGGCTCGCTGGGCAGGGCCAGGGGTCGGGGGGTTTGCCGGCCACGGGGAGCCCTTTTGGCCACCGGGGGCGAGCTCGGTTCGGTTCTCTGGGGTCGAGCACGGCGGACGTGCTACGGCTTGCATGACGGCGGGAGGTGAAATCATGACCGCAACGACGAACAAGCCATGGGTGCTCATCACGGGCGCGTCGGGTTACATCGCGGGTCACTGCGTGAAGGAGATGCTCGAGAACGGGTACCGCGTGCGCGGGACGGTCCGCAGCCTGCGCGACAAGCGGAAAGTTTCGCACCTCCAGTCGATGGCCGACGGCGCGTCCCTCGAGCTGGTCGAGGCCGACCTGACGCGCGACGACGGCTGGGCTGAAGCGGTGGCGGGCTGCGAGTACGTGCTCCACGTGGCATCGCCGTTTCCGGCCACGGTGCCGGATGACGAGAACGATCTCATCGGACCGGCAGTCGAGGGAACGCGCCGGGTGCTGGCGGCCGCGGCGGCAACCGGGACCGTCCGGCGCGTCGTGCTCACATCGTCGGTGGCCGCGGTCGCGTTCGGCCACGAGAACGATGAGGGCAAGGTCTACACCGAGGAGGCCCACCAGGCGGTCCAGAC
>CAZGKH010000232.1:0-6641 GCA_964525665.1 uncultured Anaerolineae bacterium
GAGATATCAGGGCGGTGTGGCCGTTTGCTCTGCTGCCTAACCTACGAAAACGAGTATTATACTGAAATGAAGAAGAAACTGCCTCGGGTCGGGGAAATAGTGAACACCCAATATGGCTCAGGAAAAGTAACTGGTTTCAACGTCATCAAAGAAACGGTCAACGTGAAACTAGAAAGCTCAGTGACCGTCGAGGTTCCGGCCCAAGGTGTAAAAAGCAGGGTCAAAGCCGACGGAGGGAAAAGACGCAAAAGCCGAAATTAACCTCTCGCCCTTGCCAGGGCTTGCAGACGCTCCACCGACTCCACAGGTACCATTATCCCTCCCATCTCGATAGTATCCAGCATGCCTGAGCCATGGAAATCGCTCCCCCCAGTGGGTATCAGATCGAACTTGCGCGCCAGATCAACCAACCCCCGGATATCTCCAGATGAATAGCCGTTATAGTACACCTCCATACCAACCAATCCCCGTTCCACCAAAGAAGGCAGTAAATGCGTTACCCTTAGAGGATGGGCCAGCACGGGCAGTCCTTGGGCTTCCTTGAGCAACGACACGGCATCTAGCGGGCTGATCTTGTAGCGTTCCACATAGGCAGGGCCATTGCGCCCGATGTAAAGATCAAAAGCCTCGTCGTTGGAAGCAACGTAGCCCATCTTGACCATGGTTCGGGCGATGTGAGGCCGGCCAACGGAGCCGCCGTCCGCCAACTCAGCCACCATATCCCAGGGCAACGAGAGTCCCATAGCTGACAGCCTGGCAAGGATCCCCTTGGCCCGTTGGAGACGTGCATCGCGCATGGCGCGCAGCTTCTCCTGGAGAGACGGATGATGATGGTCGAGATAGTACCCCAGCAAGTGAACCTCCTCGCGGGGAACATCGCAGCTAATTTCCACCCCAGGGATAACTTCAAGCCCTGTGCCCTTGGCTGCCTCCAAAGCTTCGTCAATGCCTGCCGTCGTGTCGTGATCGGTGACAGCAATTACCAAGAGATTGCGCTCCAACGCCATAGCCACCAATTCCGAAGGAGAGTATTGACCATCAGAGGCTGTGCTGTGTAAGTGCAAGTCAACCCTACTAATCATCGGGGCTCCACGGTCAACTTCAGCGCCGTGCGCTCCTGTCCCCCGATTTCCACCTCGGTGAAGACAGGAATGCAGATCACATCTATCCCATCAAGAGCAAGATACCCCCTGGCTATAGCAACCGCCTTCACTGCCTGGTTTACCGCACCTGCCCCGATCGCCTGAGCTTCAGCACGTCCATTTTCTCGGACTGTCCCAGCAATGGCTCCAGCCACTGCCGTAGACTTTGATCTCGCTGATACCTTGAGGATTCCCATGGTTACCTCCCATCGCAGCCATAACGAGCACTTTTCTCCCCCAGGATATTTTACACGATTATTGCAATGTAAGCAAGCTTTGCCCACTCAGGGATTTGAACATAAATATCCTTAAAACATTGGAGACTTTAAGATTACTATGCTGAAATCTCTTTGCCAAAAGAAGCGAATGCTGGTAAAATACTTCACGTTTGATTCACCCTCACTTGAGAACTCTGTGTACCTAAGAATCGGCTCCGACTAAGTCCTTAGTACCCCATGCCCTAAGTTGCACGTAAGTACCGCTCGCCCCGCTATAAGTCTACAAAAGCACCCTACATTCGAGCAAAGATGCTCTAAGAATCATTAGGTGTCTACGCCACCCTAACCAGACATCGTTTTCGAGATGGACTCAGATCATTTGCCTGAGGGCATTGATGGCTCAGTTGAGCTTGCCGAAGTCTGAAATCAATCCAAGGGCCAAGAACGAGGCCAGTCCCAGGTTGCTTAACCAACAATAAGCGAAAGGACAGCGCGAAACGGCATGAACGCTAATCAGATCTGGCAAGCAGCGTTAGGTGAGTTGCAACTGCAAATGACCAGGCCGACTTTCGACACCTGGCTCAAAAACACCAGAGCCATATCCTATGAAGATGGGACTATCATCATCGGGGTACACAACGCCTATGCCAAAGATTGGTTAGAAAATCGCCTGATGCCCATCGTGAAGCGCACTCTGGTGGGCATTGTGGATCGCACTGTAGAAGTCAAATTCGCCGTAAACACCAAGCCCGTTAAGGAAGAGACCTCACTGCCCTTGTTGCAATCATCGGATGCTCAGGATATCCAGCCCAAGCCAATCACTAGCAAGATCCCCTCGTCAACTATGCTCAATCCAAAATATACCTTTTCTAACTTTGTCATCGGCTCCAGCAATCGCCTGGCCCACGCTGCTGCTCTGGCAGCGGCTGATAATCCAGCAAACGCTTACAATCCCCTCTTCGTCTATGGGGGCGCAGGGTTGGGCAAAACCCACCTCATGCATGCCTTGGGGCACGAATGTCAAGATAAAGGCCACCGAGTACTCTACGCCACCTCCGAGAAGTTCACCAATGAATTGATTCAATCCATCCGCTACCGTAGCACCGAGGAATTCAGAAACAAGTACCGCAATACAGATGTGCTACTGCTGGATGATATTCACTTCATTGCTGGCAAGGAGAGTACCCAAGAGGAGTTCTTTCATACCTTTAACGCCCTGCATGAAGCTAACAAGCAAATCGTCATTTCCAGCGATCGTCCTCCTAAAGCCATCGTCACCCTGGAAGAGCGCTTGTGCTCTCGTTTTGAAGGGGGGCTAATAGCCGACATCCAACCACCAGACCTGGAAACTCGCATCGCTATACTGCAATTCAAGCGTCCTCCTCAGCCCATACCCGTGCCTGATCAGGTTATCGAATATATTGCCCAAAAATTCATAAGCAACGTCCGAGAGCTAGAGGGGGCTTTGAATCGGGTTGTAGTCAAGGCCATGTCAGAAAGACAGCCCCTGACAGTTGAGTTAGCTACTGTCGCCTTACAGGGCATGCTCATCAATCAGCGAGAATGTACACCACTGTCGGTGATTGAAGCTGTGGCCGATTTCTATTCCCTGACTACTGATGATATCACAGGACGAAGCCGCAGCCAGAAAGTAGTTAAGCCCCGCCAGATTGCCGTGTACCTGGCACGGCAGGAAACAAATGCTTCTTTGCCTCAGATAGGAGCGGCACTAGGAGGCCGTGATCATACCACCGTGCTCTACAGTTTTAACAAAATCAATGATCTAGCAGAGAGAGACGAGCTACTGCGGCGTGAGATAGTCGCCATTAAGAATAGGATTTATAACAACGGAACAAGATAGAGAATCTCACTTTAGCTTGGGATAAAACGAGGGAGATGGACCATATGTAGCTGGTCCATCTCCCTCGTTTTTCCGTTATCCCTTTGCTAACAGAACCTGTTGATAACTACTCATTATCTGTGGATAACAAGGCGAGTCTGGGGATAACTTTAACAATCCAAGTCCTTACTCCAAACTCAAGATATTGGACTGATTCAAAGAGTTCTCCCCATATCTTGTGGTTGCTCCGGGATTTTAGTTATATTCTTGCGAATTTAGCTTATTTACTCTCCTTTTTTATCCACAGCTTTATTCACACCCTTGTTTAGCAAAAACTGTTCCGATTTGCCCACGAATTGTGCCTCTGTGCTACACCTCCCCAATCACTAGGTGTTCCCTTTTCTAGCCCCGCCTCTTTCCACTTTTCCACAAGACCTACTACTACTACTAAAGGTAATCAATAACTAAATGAGCTAATAACTCTTGTTCTCGCTTGACAAGACAACAGTAAACTTAGTGCCTAAATCTCTTACACTTTCTACACCAATTAAGCCTTGGTGAGCTTCTACAATTTGTTTAGCAATTGTCAAGCCAAGCCCTACTCCTCTGCCTTGACCTGACCTTGATTTGTCTACTTGATAAAACCGCTCGAAAATGTGCTCGATATCTTCGGGAGGGATACCAACTCCCGTGTCGGTTATGGTGATTTTCACTGAGGCTGGCGCTGGTTTCTCTTGAGTTTCTCGTGGCACTTCTTGAGCCTTAACAATCACTCTACCAGCCGGGGGTGTGTGTTTCAGCGCGTTTGCCAGGAGATTGGTGAATACTTGAGCCAACCGATCCTTATCGCCAATTACCAGAGGTAGGACAGATTCTTCCCATATCAAATCCACTTTGCTTTCCCTGGCCTGCAAGGCGAATTTCTCAACGCAGGCTTCTAGTACCTTGCCCAGGTTCACAGGCTCTCGTAGCATTTTAATCTGCCCCGACTCCATACGTGCCAGATCCAACAATTCGTCTACCAGGCGGGACATGCGCTGGGTCTCACTGTTGATGATCTTCACTGCTCGATGGCGACTCATTTCATCAGCGGCGGTGCCATCCAAGATAGCTTGTGAGAATCCCTGGATGGAAGTCAGCGGCGTCTTAAGCTCATGAGACACGTTGGCTACAAAATCTCGCTGAGCCTGGCGGGAAGTTTTTACCTCGTGGGCCATGGTGTTGAAACTGATCGCCAGTCGTCTTACTTCGTCGGGGGATGTGATGTCAAGAGTTTGGTCATAGTTGCCGCGGGCGATTTCCTCGGTGGCGGTGGTCATGCGTTGCAATGGCTTGGCAATGGAGCGGGCAATGAGCAAGGCTAGTATAATCGAGATGACCAGGGTGACAAGACCGACTTGGAGGAAGCGCGTGACTACATCTTCAAGGGCGGTTCGAAGACCGCGACGCGGAGATGCCAGGAGAGCCACGAAGACCAGTCGCTGACTCTCGCCACTTTCAGCAGCAATACGGGGGGAAGTTGCCTGTAGGGCAACGTAGAGTTGGGCATCACCGTTGGGAGTGACTATCCTGCCATGGACATAGGGTGTCCTGGGATTCTTGGGGATTTCGTCTAGGGCGACTCTAGCTTGTTTGCCGGTCCAATCACCCTGGGTGTCAGCTAGGACTAACCCCCCAGGCGCGAGGAGAAGGATGCGAATTTCTTGTTTCTCTGCCTGTTCTTTCATGAGACCGGCGATTTCAACAGGCGGTAGATCCCGTTGCAACAAGACGTTTACCCACGAGGCGGTGGGCACGGCAATGTCATTCAATCCTGAGAAAACTAGTTTTGTCTGGAAACGGCTCAGCAAGACAAACGAAGCTAGGCTAACTAGAACAAGGCAGGTGAGTATGATAAATACATAAGAAATGATCAAGCGTGCGCGCAGGCTAGTGAACATCTTTTGGTCTTTCCGTGCTCAGTCGGCTACGAGTTTGTAGCCTATTCCCCACACCGTATCAATAACCAAATCGCTGTTGGTAAGTTTGTCCCTCAGGTGGGCGATGTGTACGTCAACAGTTCGAGTTTGGCCGTAGAAGTCGAAGCCCCAGACCAGATCTAAGAGCTGGTCCCGACTGAGGACAATGCCTTTGTGCTGAGCCAGGGTCATGAGGAGATCGAACTCCTTGGTTCTCAATTCAACAGTCTTGTCTCCCACTGTAACCTCGCGCCGCTGGGGATCTATCGTTACCCGGCCAATCTTGACGATCTGCTCTGGCGGGATTGCCTTCTCATAGCGGCGTAACACGGCTCGCACGCGAGCCACCAATTCACGAGGATTAAATGGCTTAGTCAAGTAGTCATCGGCGCCCATCTCCAGGCCCACGACTTTGTCAACGTCGTCATTTCGGGCGGTCAGCATGATGATGGGTACATCGGATTCCCCTCGAATTCGTCGGCACACCTCCCAGCCATCAATTTCTGGCAACATCAGATCCAGGATGATTAGAGCTGGCTGCAAGGATTTCATTTTGGCCAGGGCCTCGGCGCCATCGTAGGCATCCTCTACATGGTAGCCTTCCTTATCAAGGTAAAGCCTGGCTAGCTCAATGATGTGCTTTTCATCATCTACTACCAGAATGGTCTCTTTGGCCATGGCTCCTCCGCGCTTGATTTTAGCCTAAATGGGCTGAAAAGGCAAGGGGAAAATAAGGAGCCTCTCCTAATTGGTTCAGAGGGGCTCCCGTGGGGTGTTGCATTTGGCTAAGAGGCGCCCCTGGAGGGAGTCGAACCCCCGGCACAAGGTTTAGGAAACCTCTGCTCTATCCTCTGAGCTACAGGGGCACCATAACTTCTTTACGTGAGGTATTCCTTCAGTTGTCGGCTGCGCCGAGGGTGTCGCAACCGACGCAGAGCCTTCCCCTCGATCTGGCGAATGCGCTCTCTAGTCAGGCCGAACTTCTGCCCCACTTCTTCTAAAGTGTAGCTTCTCCCATCCAGTAGGCCGAAGCGCAGACGCAGAATGCGAGCCTCGCGAGGAGTAAGGGTCGTCAAGACCTCCTCCATTTTTTCTTTGAGCAGGTGCTCGTACGCGCTCTGGGTAGGGGTGGGGCTGTTGTCGTCTTCGATGAAGCTCCCCAGTTCGCTATCCTCTTCCTCGCCGATGGGCTTCTCCAGGGAGAGGGGACGCCATGACACTTTGAGCATCCATCGCACCTTGCGCGGTTCCATCTCCAATTCGTCGGCTATTTCTTCAGGGGTAGGCCTACGTCCTTGCTCCTGCTCGAGCCGTCTTGCCGTCTTGTAAAGCCTCCTGATGCGGTCACTCATGTGGACGGGGACGCGGATGGTACGCCCCTGATCCGCAATGGCCCGGGTGATGGTCTGGCGAATCCACCACGTTGCATAGGTGCTGAATCTGTAGCCCCGCGTATGGTCGAACTTCTCGACGGCTTTCATCA
>CAZGKH010000233.1:0-6618 GCA_964525665.1 uncultured Anaerolineae bacterium
AAGAGACTACAAAAAAGAGTACCGTGATTTTCATGGAAAGCCTCAGCAAAAAAAGAATCGTGCTAAAAGGAATGCAGCAAGGCGCAAGTTAAGGTTAAAAGTAGGTGATCCTCGTGAAGTTGATCACATATTGCCTTTAAAAAAACGCGGGAGTAATGGAAAGAGCAATTTAAGAGTTGTTTCACGTTCAACAAACCGTAAAAAGGCTGCTAAATAAATTGTATTGGTACACAAGAAAAGAATCGAATTTAGTACTGCTTGATAAAGTTGCTGAACTTGATGCGTCTGGTGAGCTTGATGCTATGGATCCGCATAAGCGTAAAGAACTTGCGGAGAAACTTGTTGCACTTCAAAATCAAATGGGCAAGAATTTCTATGAGCCAAACCGGAAGTTATATAAATGGTTTTTAATGCCTTATATGATTAAGGGAGTGGTTGCCGGCAATCGCGCGGGAAAAACGACTGCTACGGTGGTGGATGTTATTATGCAATGTGAAGGATGGCATCCACTACAAAGAGAAAACCTTGTTAAATTGACTGAAGAAGCAATAGAAGAGTGGGTTAGGGTTCTTTGTCAAAAAATATTAGATACAAAAAAGTGGATTAAAAGTCCGCCTGTATCTGCTCGAATTGTCACAGTTGATTATGATAATTATGTTGAAAAAGTTATAGGCCCGGAAATTGAGAAGTGGGCGTCGAAAGATTTGTTGAAAGATGTTCAATATGATAATGAAAAGCGGCGCCGGGTGACATGGAAAAACGGTTCAAGGTTAGAGTTTATGACCTATAAGCAGGATATTGCGGCACATGGTGGGGCAGCAAGAGATACGATAGTCTTTGATGAAGAGCCTCCAAATAAAGACTTATGGTCTGAAAATTTAATGCGGGTTATCTCAACAAAAGGAAGAATGACTCTTGGAATGACTGCTGTAAATGGTGTCACATGGACGGAAGATGAAATTTGGGTTCCAGGGCTTCAAGGTAAAAAGAACACTTATGCTATTGAAATGACGACTTACGATAACCCGATGAATGATGAAAAAACCGTTAATATGATTAAAAGCAAGTGTATTGATGATGTTGATGTTGATATTCGTATTTACGGAAAGCGTAGAGCGCGCGGTGGCAGTGTTTATAAAACCTATAAAGATAAATATCCGTGGGTTGTTCCGTGGTTTAAAATTCCGTCAAACGAAGGGCTGTTGGTGATGGCTATTGACCCACACCCAAAGACGGCGCATGCTGTTTTATGGGCGTGGATTGATACAGATGGTTATCATTATCCTTTATTTGATGACAAACCAAACGTTTATTTCATTGATGCTATTTTTCAAAATAACCATATACCCGGACTTGCTGCAACAATTAAAATGAAGGAAGCTGCAAGCATAGGTCGGGTTCATGATATATGTCTTTGTGACCCGTCAGCATGGATTACAGACCAGACAAGAGTGCATTCTAAGTCTATTGTTGATCAGTTGAATGATGCTGAAATATTTCCGATTAAAGGGTCTAAAGACCTTGCTGGTGGGATTTTAAAGGTAAATGAGATGCTTTCTCTTGAATGGGTTTATGAAAATCGGGGGAAAGTCACAAGAGAACGTCCGCAGGCAATGATTCTGGATACAGATGAAGGCCGGGAAGATGGACTCGGTCGATTAAGATGGGAAATTAAGAATTACCGCTGGGCATCGCCGAGTATTAATTCAAAAATACAATCAGTTAGAGAAAAGCCGGTTGATAAAGATGATCACTTAGTTGAAGATCATCGTCGCATAATTGAATATGTTGTTGAAGGTAATTTTGAAACAGAAAGTATTTTTGATTTAAAACCCCCTGCTATTAAAATGGATGGACAATTAATTGATATAAATTATGACTCAGAAGAAGAGAACTGGGTTAATTCTTATGTGTAAAGGAGAGAAAATGACTACGAAACAAAAAGAATTTCTGAATTCAGCGATTTATTCTACGCTTGCAGAACAAGAACGTTTTCAAAAACTTGGGGCAACGGTACGTGCGCTTTTAAAAGACATGGTTAAGTTCTATGTATATGAATGCGAAGTTGAGAAAAGCCGTTTTCAGGATAAATTGTTTTTTAAAAAAGCGTTCATGCTGCCGGTGATTAATGAACCCATTGAAGTAAAAATTGAAGCGGATAAAAGAAGTTTTGAGGCGATGTGATGGATTTTGGCTTGCCTTCAATATTAAGTTTTCTTTCGGGTGGCGTTGTGGCTTGTAGTGCTTTTTATTTTGCATTGCGGGTACAGGGTAAAATTCCCGAAAAAGCGCCAATAGAAGCAGAGTCAACTATAGATGAAATCGAAGTTGAAAGCGTAATGAGAGACGAACTATAATGGCGAAATATATTGATATATCGGATAGTAAGAAAAAAGATACCATCAACATGGTTGAAAATCTTATATCTGGTGCTATGCACGCTCGCGATGCAGATAAACTTGTTGAGCGGTTAAAAAAGTCTGATAAGTATTTTGAAGGAAACCAGCCTTCCCGCGAACGTGAGCCGTCAATGGGTAACAGGGTCTATAATGAATATGCTATTGAGTTTGAAAACCATCTCGCTCGCATGACTGAACAACGTCCTAAGTGGCAATTTAAACCACAGGATGAAGATGATGTTCTGACTTCTTATGTTTTAAACAAGCTCATTGGTGATGTTGTTTGGGATTATATTAATTGGGATGAGAAAGCAGAAGATTCTATTCTTGATGCGATGCACTCCGGTTCATCGCATATTAAAATTGGCGTTAATGCAAATGGTTGGCCGATTGTTAATGTTGTTAAAAGTGAATCTGTTCTGGTTGATGGTGCAGCTACAGATAAAAATAATGCTGGATATATTGTATTTCTTCATGAAAAACGCAAAGAAGATGTTGAAAATAGATATGGCGTTAAATTGACATCGGAAACGAAAGACCCCGGGTTTACTTCTGCATCGGCTCAACTTTCTTCATCTGCACCACATAAGATTGAAAATGTTTGGGCTAATTTAAGTGCTGCTGTTCGTGGTAAATCACTTGCATCTTCAAGTGAAATGCCGCGCGTTACAGTGGCTGAAATATGGATGGACGACCTTTCTCGTGAACCCATTCCTTTTAATGTAGCTGAAACGGAAAATGAACATATAAATATTGCTGCTGGTGTTGAAGTGAAAGCAGCTGTAACAGAGCATCACCCAAACCATATTAAAGAACATAAAAAATTTATCGAAACGCTCGATCCAGAAGTTGATATTGAGCTTATTGGATTAATACGTGAACATATATCTGATCATGAACAATATGAACAGGTTAGAACACGTAAAAAATACCCACATGGAAGAATAATTACAGCATCGCAAGGGCAATTGCTTCGCAGTGAACCTTTTAGCTTGGGTAAGGATTGGCGTAATTTTATTGTTAAATGGGATTGGTCTAAATTACGTTCGCGTTATTGGGGAAAATCTCTTGGTGAAGATTTGTGGGATCGATGCGATGCTTATAATCATCGAAAAAACTCTATTACTTCAAATATTAATCTTAATTCTTTCGGTTATCGAACAATTAAGAAAAGTATTAAAAACGGTGTGTCGAAGCTGACAAATCTCATTGGTCAAAATGTTTATGTATCAGATCATGATGATTTTAAGGTTAATTTCGGACCGAGTTTACCGGGGCATCATTTTACTGATGTGGCTGTTGAGCAAGCAGGAATCGACCGGCAAGCTGGTATCCATAGCCCTATTCGTGGAGAATTACCAGCACCGGGGACTTCTGGCGTTTCTTTGGACATGCTTATTAAGCAGGGGCTTGTTCGCGCAGGACTTCCGGCAAAACATTATCTCCTGGCTTTGAAAGAAGTTGCTAAAGCAGTTTTGCATATTGTAATAGAATATGAACCTATTGGTTTAAGAATGATTTATAAAGGACAACCTGTAACGCCGGAAGACATTAAGGGGCTTGTGATAAATAATGATATTCGAATTTCGTTAAAATTTGATAATACAACTCGTGATTCTGATTTTAATGAAGCGGTTCAATTATATCAAGCTGGTGTTTACGATAGACAAGCTGTACTTGAACGAGTGGATGACCCAGGGAAAAATGAAGTGATGAAAAGGCAATCTGAAGTTGATCAGTTGAAATCTCAACTTGAACGATCAGCACAGATCAATGAATTTTTAATAAAAGAAAATAACACCCTGAAGAACAGGAGCCAAAATGAAGAAGGGCAAGGCAATGCCGGGTTTGTCGGTTAAGGAGATTAAAGAAAAACCAATTAAGAAAGTTGCTCAACAACCAGAAAAGAAACCCAAAAAGCAGTGGGATATTGATTTAAAGTGCTTGCTTTTATGGATTCATCGGTTGCATACAGGGACTTATGTTATGCGGAATACGCCACAGGCATTTGCAAACAAGATTGTTACTGAATGTATTAAACTGAATGGCAAAGAATTAACGCCACAGGAAGCAAGTCAATTAATTATAAATAAAGAAATTTAAGTCTGGAGTAGTCAATGAGTACTGAAGCTAACGGAGTTTTAACACCTGATGAGAATGTTGAAGATCAGGCCAGTGAAACAAACGAGCAGGAAACAGCAAACGTATTGACGTTGAAAAATCGCGGTCAGATTAAAGAGTTTAATTTAACTGATAAAGAAGAGCTCCAAAAACTTCAAACATTAGCACAACAAGGTTGGCGTGCCGGTGAGAAGAACGAAGAGTTGGAACGAAAAGCTCAGGATGCTGATAAGTGGAATACTTTACTTGATCAAGCAAAACAAGGTGATGATTCAGCTTTTAACAAGGTGGTTGGTTTTGTTGAGCAATATACAGGCCGTCATCTTACAAGAGAGCAGAAAGAGCAGGTTCAGGAAGAGCTTGACAATCCTTTTGATAATGAATTCAAACAGCTACGAGAAGAAATAACAGGGCTGAAAACAGAATTGAAATCGAGGGATGAGAAAGCCAGAGAGCAGGCCTTAAATAATCGCCGTGAAGAGCTTGAGAATAAACTTCTTGGTATGGAGTCTGATAAAAACTTTCCTCATTTTGATTATGATGAAATGGTTGATGAAATGAACAGGACAGGAAACCTTGATCCTGTTGCTGTTTATCGGAATTTATACTTTGATAAAATCATGGCTGACGCGAGTAAAAATGCAAAACTCCAAACTGAAGACATACAGAAAAAACGAGAAAAAGGCTTTGTTGAATCCGGTGATTCTGTTGGAACGCCGGAGAAAAAAGTCGGACGGTCTCGAAACCTTGAAGAAGCCTTTGAAAAAAGGATTTCAGAACTTGAAGGTTCCGGGAAATCAATTTTTAAATAAGGAAAAATCATGGCTACAATTTCAAGTCAAACTCTAAATTACGATACAATCAGAAGTCTTGTACAAGATACTGTGCAATCTGATGTTGTTGATAATATTTTTGAATCTTCATCTTTTCTCAGCTTAATGATGGCTGACGGTCGCGTTTCGTCTTCTGAAGGCCGTACTACAAAAGCGCAGAATGGCGGGTTGAATATTTTGCAGCCTGTTCGTCATACTATTGGTGGTGCTGAAACATTTGAAAAATACGATGTTTTAGATACTACGCCAACTGACGATATTACGACAAGTGTATTGCCTTTTACCAAACGATATGCGGCGCCGATCACAGTTTCTGGCAGTGATCTTCTTGGCGTAAGTGGTGATAAGGCGATTAAAAACTATTTGGCCGATCGTACAATGGTAGCTCAAGAAGCGTTGAAAGATAAAATTTCTAACGATCTTTATACTGGCAGTACTGCTATTGTCGGTCTTGATTCTGCTATTGCGCAAGGCACTTATGCGAATATCGCCGGCGGGACTTTTTCATGGTGGAGATCAGGCCTTGATACAACAGCTCATACAGCCGCGAACATGGAAGATTCAACAAGCTCAAGTTATTTGTTGAAACTTCTTGCAACTGGCTGGAATAGCTGTAATCATAAAAACATGCCGTCAAATTTTATTCTTTGTGAACAAGCTGTTTTTGATATTGCTGAACGTATTGGCAATTCAAGTGGTCAATTTACAACTCCAACATCGGCACGCTCCAAGCGTATGGCTGATCTTGGTTTTTCGGTGCTTGAATATCGCGGAATTCCGCTGATGGTTGATAATTATATTAATGCGACAAGTTATCCTATGTACATGGGTAATACCGATTTCATGAAGCTGTATTACCATCCGGATGATAATTTCAAAGTTGGTGAATTTGTGAAACCATCAAATCAGGATAGCCGAATTGCTTTTGTAACTGCTTTATTGCAACTGGGTATTTCAAGTCGTCGGCATTTTTATCGTTGGTCTGATCTTAATAATTAATAATTAAAAAGGAGTCCTAAAGTGGCTAAAAATCCAAAATTAAAACTTACTGGCTTCCCGCAAATCGCACCAGGTGGGAATCTTGGTGATCACAGCGCTGCTGCATTCCGCCTCGGTACTGTTATTAACGACACGAACGGTAATGCTTATCGTTACATTAAAGCAAGCGAAGCGATTACTGCCGGTGATGCGGTCACGGCTGTGGTGCAAGCAGCTTGGGATAGTGGCATTCTTGTTGATGGCGCTGTAACAAGTGGAACAACACT
>CAZGKH010000234.1:0-6572 GCA_964525665.1 uncultured Anaerolineae bacterium
GCAAAGGCGGCGATCAGGTTCACGTCAGCGTCAAAGAAATGATCGGACGGCGACAAGATAAAACCGCCTCCCTCCCCAGCAGCCTGGAAACAGCTACGGACGGCGGCCCTTGTTTCCGCCTCCGTGCAGCCAAGCAAGTGATGGAACTGGTCAAAGCCGCCGATCATACACACCCGGTGACCGACGCGCCGCTTGGCCTCTGCCAGATCCACATCGCCGCCCATCGCCGGTGGTGTGAAGGTCTCCATCGCGTCTGGCCCCATGTCGGCGATGTCTTCCAGGATCGGCATCATGCCGCCGCAGGTGTGGTAGACAATCCTCTGCCCGGTTTCGTGCGCCAGGGCTATCAGTTCGCCATCGTAAGGAGCCACGAATTGGCGAAAGATCCGGGGCGAGATCACGGTGGTGGAGGCATCACCCCCGCCCAGTTCGATGAGGTCATACCGCGCGCCATCGAGAGAGCGGATAAAGGCCTGCTTGCGCCGCTGCAGGATCCTCAACAGCGTGTGCACCCATGCGGGGTCATCGTAAGTGGCCAGGATCAGTTTCTCTATCCCCACCAGGCAGGCCGCATCCTGCCAGCATCCCGGCTGGCCGAAAATATCAAAGCAGCATACGTGCCCACGCACCAGGCCTCGTCCTGAGCTTGTTGAAGGGCCGCGTTCGCCCAAGTCCCTGGCTGCCTGGTTAATTGCCGCCACATCCGCCTGTGGCGCGGGCATAAATTCGCCCAGGATGTCAATGTCTGACTTCTCCTTGATCATCGGTTCGGCCAGCCACATAGTATACTCGTTACTGTGAACATACGTTGTCAGCTCGCCTTTGGGGGTGACAATGCGCCAGTGAACCGTTGGATAATCAGGGTGCGGGACCTGTTCCGATTCAATCCGCCATTGATCCGTCACTGTGATCCCGTGCTCGTCCAGCCACGCGTGGCCGGGCTGACTGCGATAGGGCACAGTCCAAACATAGGCATCCAGTCCAAAGTGATCGAAGAACTCTGGAGTCGAAATGCCGTTCAGGTACGTATTCAAGAAATAGGGCATGACATGGTGGCTGGTGACGGGCAGGCGATCTGGCACCTGGCGGTTCAGAGCGGCCAACATGCGCCCTCGCGAAGTCATGACCATGACAGAGCCTTCTATTCGTGTGCATTAGTGTCAACTTAAGGCTCAAAGGCCCGTCCTCGGGCCGCCCCGGGGACGGGGCTCAGAGCTTAAGCTGACAGATATCTCTACTCGTGCGCCGCCTGCGCCAGGGCCTCCACATTTTCCGGGGGCACGTCAGGCAGAATCGCCTCGTGGCTGGGACTGACGATCAGGGAGGGTTCCAACAAGTCTCTCACTCGATGGACTTCGGCTCGCACCTCATCTGGTGTGCCGTAGGGCATGATGTCCTGGGCGTCAATCCCGCCCAAGAAGGCGACGCGTCCTTTGAACTCACGGGCCAGGGTTTCGGCATCCATGTTGCTCGCCCGCGCTTGCAAGGGGTGCAGGCAATCTACGCCGGCTTCGATCAGGCGCTCAATCACTCTATAGATGGAGCCGCAGGAGTGCAGGATCACCTGATAGCCGTGGCGATGCCCTTGCTCAGTGAACTGGCGAAACCAGGGCATGACGAACTCGTCGAATTTGTCAGGACTGATCATGACGTCGCGCTGCGTTCCAAAATCGTTGCCGAAGAAGAAACCATCCATGAGGTCGCCAGCCTGCTCGAAGTAGAGCTCGTTGGCCTGGTAGTAAAACTGGCAGACGCGGTCAGTGACGGCGTGGACGACATCGGGGTGGGTGTACATCTTGACGAAGTAGTTTTCCATGCCGAACAGGAAGGCAAGATCGTGGTAGAAGGGAGTCCAATGCCCGCTGGCCCGGTAGACGTCGCCCGCGTGGCGCAATTCTGCCAAACAGTCGTCATAGTGGAGATAGTCCAGACTGGGCCATTCGTAATCGTCCAGCTCGCTCACATCCTCGCAATTGGCGAACGGGCCAGGCTGGCCGTGGCTGAGTCTTTCCATCTCCAAGTCGAACATCTGGCGGCCTGTGGGGTGTTGGTAGACGTTGTCGAACAACTCTGGGCAAACCCAGAGAAAATCATCGCCCAGCAACCGGGACAGTTCTGTCTTGCTGGAGGTGCCAAAATAAGCGTGCAAGATGGGCCAGGTTGCGGGGTCAGGATTGCCCAGCCAGAATCCACAGTGATCAACTGGCTCCCTGGCGATGATGGCCCTTATGCGCTCTCGACTGTTCATGCTGCTCCCTGCAACCAGTCGGCTTCGTTTCGACGGATCTGTTGAGCGGCCTCCACCATCGCCAGGTATCCTTCGACTGGAACATAGTCCGGGATGGAATTCCCTGATCCCAGAGCGTACCCTTTGGCCTGATCTCTGAACTTCTGCCCCAGTTCTACTACCAGGTCAAAAATATCTTCAGGTGTCTTCAGGCATAGGAGGTCAACGTCAATGCCGCCCAGCAGACCGATGCGATCGCCGTACAGTGAAATCCATTCATCAAACGGCGCTATCACATCTTCGTTCGAGTGCTTGGCATTGATGCCCAGCTCAATGACATCATCCATGACGCCAAAAATGTTGCCGCATGAATGCCACAGGAACGGGCGGTCGAAGCTGTGGATCAGGTCTATGACGCGCCGATATTGCGGGATGACGTGCTCCCTTATGGTGCTGGGAGACACCAACGTACTGGTCTTGAATCCCAGATCGTCGCCAAACCGGCAGATGGCGAAAATGTCGGCGCAGCGCTCCAGGAAAACGACCCAGATGTCAACCATGAGATCCCCGATTCGGCGATACAGGTCGCGGAAAAGCTCTGGATCATCCACCATCATGTAGGCCAGGTACTCAAAGCCGACCAGGTCTTCACTGATCTCAAACACGCCGTTTCCCACCCCGCCAACCGCTTTCATGCCATCGGGCAGACATTCAGCCAGCATCTCAAACTGCCTGGCGGCCAGGTTCCAGTAGCGTTGCGCCAATTCATCCCACGGATAACTCTCGAAATCAGCACGGTTTTGAATTGGGCCGGGCCGGCCGCCCATGATAGCGCCGCTGTCGGGGAGGATGGAGACAATGCACACCTCGAATGAAACGGTGTCGTAGGTCATCTCTTTGAAGAAGCGGCAATAGTGGGAGAAGAACTCTCGCAGATCAGCGTCTTCGCCGCTCACCAGATCGGCGAATTGGGTACCAAGAATCCTTTCCATGATCACGGGGCTGATAATGTGCTCGTACAGGGGCAGGCGAGTGGGCTTTCTGTTATTGAGGACAGCCAGCATCTGGCGGTAATCAGGTTGAAAAGCCATAGTACCACTTCATATACTTCAAATGCTCGTGAGACCCGTCCCCGGGTCGTCTTCGGAGAGTCAGGCTACGACAGGAGGGGCAACTTGACCCGCCAAATCGCCCGGGGATGAGCTATGGGGCCTAATGGCGCTAGCTTTTCCAGGCTGCACAGGGATGATGGCCTTTGAGAACTCATTCGGGTAACCGCAGGGTAGCTTCTATTGGTAACTACCCAGCCGCCCCCCTAACCCCCCAACTCTGGGGGGGAAACCATTCTACTCCCCCCGGTATTGGGGGGCTGGGGGGGCGCCAGGCGCTACTGAGGCCACTTTCGCTGACTGCCTGGGTAGTTGCTTCTATTGCAGTACTACAACTTGAAAGTTGTAGTGTGCCAGTTCGTATCGCCAGACAGGCTATCTACTGCTCAAACTACATCATTTATGATGTAGTGTAGCTTTACCAGTCTCCCGTCCCCCTACCTGGTTGTTCTCTCAAAGCGATGCAATGCGAAATGCTAGTGAAATTAAGCTCCGGAGCCTGCAAAAGTGTGGCTGAACTTCGTGTAAGCCCTCAGGCCGGTTTATGCCCCCGGGGACGGCTGCGGGAACTCGTTTTGGTAGACTCAGTAGATCCAAGATTCCCAGCAGATGGACTTTGAGAATTCATTGGGGTAACCGCGGAGTGGTTTTTATTGCAATACTGACTCCCCTGAAAAAAGCCTGCTCTGAGGCCCGTCCTCGGGCCGATTGCCGCACCCGGGGACGGCTGCGGGAGCTTTTTTCAGTAGATTCAATACTACAACTTGAAAGTCGTAGTTTGTGCCAGTCCGTATCGCCAAACAGGCTATCTACTGCTCAAACTACATCATTTATGATGTAGTTTCAATTTACCAGACCACCGTCCCCTTACCCGGTCATTCTCTCAAAGCGATGTACCACAAAATGCTAGTGAATTGGGCGTCGAAGCCCGCTCTGCTCAGAACTTGGATCTACTGAGACTCAAAATTGAGCGACCCAATGCATCGGCTCGACTTCTACGTACTCAGGAGGAGGGCTCAAGGTATGGCGTGTCGCCTCGTCGTCCTCCGCCACCTCAATGCGATCTTGCCATTTATGATCAGGATCAGGCACCGGAATCGAGGCGATCAGGTCCTTGGCGTAAGGATGCTGCGGATTCCCGATGATCTTGACCGTATCGCCCTTTTCCACCGTCACGCCATGGTGCAACAGGTGCATCTCGTCGCCAATCTGGAAAGCCGTACTCAAATCGTGCGTGATGTAGAGGAAGGAAATGCTGTACTCATCTCTCAACTTGAGCATGATGTCTAGAACCATCGCCCGCAAAGACGCATCAATCATAGAGACCGGTTCATCCGCCACAATCAGGCGAGGCTTCAGCATAAAGGCCCGCGCTACCATCATGCGCTGGCGTTGCCCTCCGCTAAGCTGATGCGGGTATTTGTGCAACACGTCTTCTCCCTTTATGCCAACAACGCTCAATGCGTCCTCAACAAGGTCCCGGGCCTCTTCTTTGCTTGCAGCCAACCTGAAATTTCCGATGACGACGTCAAAGATATGGCTGACCCGATAGAAGGGATTGTAAACTGAGTAAGGGTCTTGAAAAACGGCCTGCACTTCGCGCCGATACTCAAACTTTTCAGCCTTTTCCATCCTGGTTACATCTTGGCCCTTGTACAGGATCAGCCCTGATGTAGGCTTTAAAAAGCCCAGCACCAGGTTGGCCAGGGTTGTCTTCCCGCTCCCGCTCTCGCCAGCAATGGTCACCACTTTGGCCGGGCTTGTTGGTATTGTTAGATCAAAGTGCTGCAACGCAACCACCTGGTTGCCGCGTTGAAAGAAACCGCCGCCATAGATTTTTGCTAAATCCATGATGTCCAACAATGGTCGGTTCATCGAATGCTCCAATGGTGTCTGTCTATGTGTAACCTGCTACCCAATGGCCAGGCGAAACCTCGTCGAACTGCAACGGTATTTTCAGATACTGGGCAAACTCTTGCTTGGCAGATTCCGCTACCACTTTCAGTGGCTTGCGATGAGAAATGGACGGCATGGAGTCAATCAACATGCGCGTGTACGGATGCTCTGGGAATTTCAAGACTTCTTTTGCCGACCCAACCTCTACAATATGACCGTCGTACATGACAGCCAGGCGATCAACTAACTGAGCCATCAGGGCGATATCATGTCCAATGAGCAATACCGAGATGCCCAAGCGTTCCTTAATATCCAACAACGTCTGCGCCACGACCCGCTGGGTGATGACATCCAGCGCGCTGGTTGGCTCATCGGCGATGACCAGGGTGGGATCAAGGGCAACGGCCATAGCGATGCCCACCCGCTGCTTCATGCCGCCGCTCAACTCGTGTGGGAACACATTGTAAACCCGCTCAGGTAGACCGACCATCCCCAGCAGTTTGATGATACGCGCCTCAAGTTCATGCTTGTCTTGTTTTCCCTCGTGCGCCTTGATGCCGTCCGCAATCTGATCCTTGATGCGCATCGTTGGGTTTAGCGAGTTCATCGCGCCTTGAGATACAAGGGCCAGTTCGCACCAACGCAGTTTTCGAAACTCTCTTTCCGGGAGCTGTAGGAGACTGACCTCGCCTTTCAGGACGACTTGCCCCCCAGTAACGCGTCCCGGCTTTTGCAGAAGCCGAAGGATGGCCAGCGCCGCGGTGGTTTTTCCAGATCCCGACTCGCCAATTAGCCCCAACATCTCTCTTTGATAGATGTCAAAGCTGATATCCCTGACGGCTCTTACTGTTCTCCCCGGAGTTGGGTATTCCACGCTCAGGTTTTTTACGTCCAGGACCTTCTCTTGAATCATCTCGTTCATCCTTGTCGGCCGCGTTGTCCGTTCTTCACGCATCTGTGCCAACTTAGGCTCTGAGCCCCGTCCCCGGGCCGCCCCGGGGACGGGGCTTTGAGCCTTAAGTTGCCACTAAGGCTTCTTCACGCATCCCTTAACCGTGGGTTGGCAACTTCATCCATGCCAACGGAGATGAGTAAGAAGCACATGAAAATGATCACCAAGGTAAGCGTTGGCAGCGCCCACCACCACCACATGCCGCGCAGAATGGCAGATGCATTTATAGCATAATTGAGGGTGACGCCGAGCGAGGGGATGCGCTGCGCCCCCAGGCCCATTACCTCGATCCCAACCATGGTGAGGATAGAATAGGATGTGCCGAATGTGAGGCTGGAAACCAGATAAGGCATCAGATTGGGCATTATTTCCTTGAACATGATGGCAG
>CAZGKH010000235.1:0-6570 GCA_964525665.1 uncultured Anaerolineae bacterium
CCTTGGTTATCGCCGAGGTCAGACTCGTCTTGCCGTGATCCACGTGCCCGATGGTGCCGACATTCACGTGCGGCTTGGTCCTCTCATAATGCTCTTTGGCCATTTTTCAAAACCTCCTGATGATGTTCTGGAGCCCACGAGCGGGTTTGAACCGCTGACCTCCTCCTTACCAAGGAGGTGCTCTGCCGCCTGAGCTACGTGGGCAAATCCATTGCGGATTTCGGAATGCGGATTTCGGATTTCATGGCCTCTCCCAGAACATTCCGCAATCCGCAATCTACAATCCGAAATCGGATGGTGGGCAGGGAAGGATTCGAACCTACGAAGGCTGAGCCAGCGATTTTACAGACCGCTCCCTTTGGCCACTTGGGTACCTGCCCTTGATAGAAAAAAGCCGACGGTCGGAGTCGAACCGACAACCTACTCTTTACAAGAGAGTTGCTCTACCATTGAGCTACGTCGGCCTTACAAGAACACTGCTGCAGGCGAATTCCTTAAGCCGACGCAAGCAGTGATAGTATAATAAAATTCCCCAAAATGTCAAATCATCAGGCAGAATGGGTTGTTAAGCCTGCCTTTGTTGCCGCCAGACCTCGTAGAGGATGATGGAACCGGCCACAGCCGCATTCAGCGAACCGATCCTTCCTCGCATGGGCAATTTGATCAACATGTCACAGTTTGCCCTGACCAGCCGGCCCATGCCCTTGCCCTCGCTTCCCACCACCAGGGCCAAAGGCATTTTCAGGTCGCTTTGATAATGTAATTGGGCATTGGGCACGTTCTCCAAGCCCACGATCCAAAGCCCCTTGGTTTTGAGTTCCTCCATAGTCCGTACTAAGTTAGTTACTCGGGCTACCAGGAGATGCTCCGTGGCCCCGGCCGAGGAATTGACCACGGCGGGGGTGATCCCCACTGCGCGGCGCTTGGGGATAACGATGCCGTGCACGCCTACTATCTCCGCAGTGCGCAACAGGGCGCCGAAGTTTTGGGGGTCCTGAAGGCAGTCCAGCATTAACAGCAAAGGTGTTTCTTGGCGTTGCTCAGCCTGGGCCAAAATCCCCTCCAGCTCGATATAGGGATACGGAGCTGCCTCGGCGGCGACGCCCTGGTGGTTGAAGTCGCCTATCTTGCCCAATTGTCGCCGTTTCACCCACTGGATCGCCACCCCGCTTTTGTTGGCTAACGTCGCAACGTCGGCCACGATGCCCATTTCCTTCATTCCCTGGGCCAGGATGAGCTTGTAGATTTCCCGCCGCCCTGCCAGCAAGGCCTCCCGCACAGCATTGCGGCCGTAAAGGATCTCTCTCATGGGTGCGCCTGCACGAACTCCCTGGGGTCAAGGCGGGTGATACCCTCAATATTGTCGAAGTGCCTGTCGGCACTGATGATCTCCGTGATGCCATTGTTCAGCATTACCGCCAGGTGTAACCAATCGCGGGGTGGCATTTGAGGATATCTGTTCCCTAACTCACGAGTTGTGGTGACATCGATAGAAGTCACCGGAAGAACGATGTTTACGACTCTATGGAAATTGGAGCTGAGGGCTATACCTCGCACAAGCTGGCCCAGTGACCAATAGCGGTACAATATCTCCTGGTGAACCTCGCTGTCGGTACAGGCAGCCAAGTCACCATCCACAATCCGCTGTAGTATTAACCGACAGGGCTCTCGGAGGGGATGTTCTCGACCTACAGCGTACATCGGGACGTTAGCATCTATAAAGGCACATCGCTGCATTGTTTGTATGCCTCCAAGCGAGCTTCGGCGATTTCTCGTTCCATTTGATCCCAATCGGAAACGGGTGCTTCTTCTATCGAAAGCATTCGCTTCAGGGCTTCTTGCCGAAGTCGGCGCTGTACCTTAGCTTCTACCCCCCCTACTTCCCACCGATGACGTTCGACTACCTGTGCCAATCGCTCAGTTTCCTCCGGGCGGAGCTTTCCTATAGCTTTGACTAGTTGATCGAATGTCAACTCCACTGAGATCGTCATTCTGACACTCCGTTCATTGCCTGCTCATCCGCCACCTTGCCCCCTCAGGGCGGTCCTCCAAGGCTATCCCCAGTTCAGCCATGCGAGCACGGATCTCGTCTGCCCAATCCCATTTCTGGGCTTCCCGCAACTTCTGCCGGGTCTCGATCAAAAGATCAATGAGGGGCTCTTCCAACCCCGCTGTGGCTTTGGCGAACTCGTCGGGGATGATGCCCAAGACATCACCGCCCAACTCACGGTAGAGGTCATTGATGGCTATAAGGGTCTCGCGACTGATTTCTTCTTCGGAGTCCAGCAGGGTGTTAACTTCTTTGTTGAGATCGAAGAGGACGCCAATGGCTGCCGCCGTGTTGAAGTCATCGTCCATCCCCTCAATGAAACGCCTTTTGTGCTCTGCCAGCCTGGCAGCGAAAGTCGCGTCCAAATCACCGCTTTCGGCCCATGAGAGCCGCTCCTGCACCGCTTGCACCGTTCCATAGAGGCGCTCTAGTCCTTTGTTCGCGGCTAGCAGGGCTGTTTCGCTGAAGTCCAGAGGGCTGCGATAGTGACCACCCAGAATGAAGAAGCGGATAGCCATAGGCGGATAGTGCTTGAAAGCTTCCCTCAGGGTGACGAAGTTGCCCAGGGACTTATGCATCTCCTCGCCCTTTATCATAAGCATCCCGTTGTGCAGCCAATAGCGGCAGAAAGGCATCCCCGTAGCCGCTTCGGATTGAGCTATCTCGCAGTCGTGGTGAGGGAACTTGTTCTCCATGCCACCGCCGTGGATGTCGAAAGGTTGCCCTAGGTATTTGGTGGACATGACCGAGCACTCCACATGCCAGCCAGGGAAACCCCAGCCCCACGGACTTGGCCAACGCATGATGTGCTCCGGCTCCGCTCTTCTCCAGAGGGCAAAGTCGGCCGGATGGCGCTTGTCAGGGTTGACTTTCACCCGCGCTCCCTCCATTAACTCCTCCACCCGCCGACCGGAGAGCTTGCCGTACGCAGGCCATTTGGCCACATCAAAGTAGACCGAAGCGTTGGCCTCATAGGCATAGCCTTTCTCGATGAGGACTTTGATCAGTTCGATCTGCTCCGGAACGTGCCCACTTGCTCGAGGCGAGATGTCGGGGCGTAGCACGTTGAGGGTGTCCATATCTTCAAAATACCGCCGGGTGTATGTCTCCACCAGCTCCATTGGTTCCACCCGCTTTCGCCCGGCTCCCTTCAGGATGCGATCTTCACCAGAATCGAGGAGGTGCCCCACGTCGGTTATGTTCTGGACGTAGCGCACATCATTGCCGAGATAACGCAAGTAGCGCACGATGGTGTCGAAATTGACGTATGTCTTGCCGTGGCCGAGGTGGGCATCCTCGTATACCGTCGGCCCGCAAACGTAGATACCAACCTGTCCTTCATGCAGGGGCACAAACTCTTCTTTTTGACTGGTGAGGGAGTTGTATATTTTCAAAGCCATCTCTTTTTCTCCTTACTGTAGGCGCGCGAAGATCATGCGTCCCTGGGCGGTTTGCAGCACCTTGGTTACTACCACCTCGATGGTGTTGCCGATGTAGCGGCGACCATTCTCTACCACTACCATGGTTCCATCGTCCAAATAACCCACTCCCTGGCCTAGTTCCCGGCCCTCCTGAATGATGCGTAGTTTCATTGATTCTCCAGGTAAGAGGACGGACTTGACCGCGTTGGCCAGTTCGTTGATGTTGAGCACCTTCACACCCTGCAACTCAGCTACCCGGTTAAGATTGTAGTCATTTGTAACGATGGGGCAACGCAGCTTCTTGGCCAGCATCACCAGCTTATCATCAACCTCTTGCGCTTCTTCCGCATCAATGTCATTGATGTGGATGGGAACTACTGAATCCTTCCTCAGCTTATTGAGCATGTCCAATCCTCTTCGACCACGATTGCGACGCAGCATGTCCGAGGAGTCGGCGATGTGCTGAAGCTCATTTAGAACGAAGCGCGGTATCAACATGGTGCCGCTGATGAAGCCCGTGCGGCTGATGTCGGCGATGCGCCCGTCAATGATCACGCTGGTGTCCAGGAGGACATAGTTGTTGCGGCGAAGGGCTACCTCCTTCAAAGGCAGCCGACCGCTGAAGAGACCCAGTATGTCCTGTTGTCGCATGGTCATCACGGTTATGCCCAGGTAGCCACAGACAAGGGTGCCGATGAAGGGGAGTACAGTGCCGAATATCCCAGGTAGGCGTGACAGGGGCCCAGCAAGGAGTGCAGCAACAATTAAACCAACTATTAAGCCGATGATGGCAGCTACTAACTGGTGGGTTGGAAGCTGACGAATCTTACTTCGCACCCACGAAAAGGGCCTGGTGGTCAACCAGGGGGTGAGAAACAGCCCTAAAGCCGCACTGGCTAAAAGGAGAACTACTCTTACGGCGTAACCGATGTAAGTTTCAGGAACCCCTTTGGCGAAAAAGTCACCTACATACCAGCCAGCTAGGGCGAAGACCAACATTCCAATTAGACGTATTGCAAGCTCGATTCTCATTTCTTTCACCTCCATTTTGGTTTTGGATGAATAAATGATGACCAGAGACAAAAATGAGTGTACCGCAGAGTACACTCAAACAGTCAATCCTGCTGCAAGTTGGCGCTATAGTCTGGTGATGCCAACGCAGCAGTTTCGTGTTATCTTAGTGACGTGTTGCCGGTACGAATAATAAAGAGATGAGTCCTATGAAATTATGGGTTTGCCAAGATTCTCCGTTGGGCGAAGGTCTCTGACCGAGCCCAAAGACCTACCGGCTGCGGTCAGGAGACCTTGCCGAACTTTCGAGCGAATGATGACAGAATTATTTCTTAATCAAAGCCACTTGGAGGGCTTCTTGTAATGAGCGCACACCAATGACCTCTACCCCATCGGAGATGATCTCCTCTCGACGGAAGGACTTGGGTACCAGACAGCGTTTGAAACCCAGCTTGGCCGCCTCGTTCAAGCGCTTGGATAGTTGTCCCACTGCCCTGAGCTCCCCCGATAGGCCGATTTCGCCCACAATAGCCAGGTCTGCCGCCACCGGGGTGTTCCTAAAGCTAGAGGCGATGGCGGTAGCCACAGCCAGGTCTGCTGCTGGCTCGTTTATCTTCAGACCACCTACCACGTTGACGAAGATGTCTTGATCGGATAGTCGCAGCCCCATCCGCTTGGTGAGCACGGCCGCTAGTAGGAGCAGTCGGTTGAAGTCTACTCCGTTGGCTGTACGTCGTGGCAGGCCAAAGCTGGTGGTGCTGGCCAGAGCCTGGATCTCCACCAAGAGAGGGCGTGTACCCTCCAAAGTGACAGCTATGGTGGAGCCAGCCGCATTGGGCAACCGTTCGGCCAAGAAGGCTTCGGAGGGATTGGCCACTTCGACTAACCCCTGGCTTCCCATCTCAAAGACGCCCACCTCCGAGGTTGCCCCGAAGCGATTCTTGACGCTGCGCAGCAGGCGGTAGGCGTGGAAACGATCTCCTTCCAGATAGAGCACCGTGTCTACGATGTGCTCCAAGACCTTAGGTCCGGCGATGGCGCCCGCCTTGGTTACGTGCCCGACGAGGAAGATAGAGATGCCTTCCCCTTTGGCCATCTGCATCAGCCGAGAGGCACACTCCCGCACCTGGCTGATGCTGCCCGCAGTTGACTTCAGCTCATCCAGGTAGACCGTCTGGATGGAGTCAATGACTACCATCTTGGGCGCGAGCTCTTGTATGTGCTCCGCGATGATGTGTAGGTTGGTCTCCGTCAGAAGGTAGAGCTGGTCGGTGGTTATCCCCAGGCGACCAGCGCGCATCTTAATCTGCCGCACCGACTCCTCGCCGGAGACGTAGAGCACCTTGCCCAGTACTTCTGTCATCAGGGTCGAGACCTGTAGGAGGAGGGTAGACTTGCCTATCCCCGGATCGCCTCCCACCAAAACCAGTGAGCCGGGCACAATGCCGCCCCCCAGCACGCGAGAGAATTCGGGCATGGGCAATTGCACGCGCTCCAGGTCATCGTCTGCCACCTCCGAGAGACGCTGTGGCTTGCTTAGCTGCGCTGCATACGAAACGGGAGAGCGTTCTTTGCTCTCCACAACCGTCTCTACCAGGGTGTTCCATTCACCGCAATCCGGGCAGCGCCCCATCCATTTCGGCGAGGTGCTGCCGCATTGCTGGCAGACGAATTGAGTGCGCGCTTTAGCCATACTTCGAGCCCTCAGCTACGATCCATTGGCTCTTGCTGGCTTTTTGCAAGCCCGATAATTCTTGCAATTTATTTTCTTCCTCTCTTAACCTTTCGATGGTATGTTCCCATGACCTGGTATCCGCCACCGCTTCCAGCACAGGAATTCCTTCGATGCTTCGCCGTAGTAATGAAAAGTGTCACCGAATCATCAAGCAGGTTGAAACTCGGGAACACGCAGCACCTTTGCCTGCACCGATTCCATAATTGAATCTACTGAAAAAAGCTCCCGCAGCCGTCCCCGGGTGCGGCAATCGGCCCGAGGACGGGCCTCAGAGCAGGCTTTTTTCAGGGAAGTCATAATTGAATCTACTGAAAAAAGCTCCCGCAGCCGTCCCCGGGTGCGGCAATCGGCCC
>CAZGKH010000236.1:0-6560 GCA_964525665.1 uncultured Anaerolineae bacterium
TGACACTTGGAGTTTCTTCCCCAATGAGTAGCGCGACCGCGCTATGGAGCAGCTCAGAATGACATATTTGCAAACTATCTAGGACAAATGCGATTGCCCTGTGTCCCAGGTCTCGAAAACTGAGATTTGACAGAAAGCCAAAAGTGTAGTATTATGAGAAAAGTAGGACGCAGTAAGCTCTTGTTTCAAGTTCTAACGCAGTATAGCTAGGGCCGCCATCGGCACGGGCTGACAGGCAGAACCAAAGAACAAACTAACTCCGCCCTACAGCATATCACAAGGGAAGGAGGCATGCCAGCCAGTGAGTGAGAGAATTACAGGCACAGTGAAGTGGTTTAGCCGTACCAAGGGCTATGGCTTCATTCAGCGCGAAGGCGGAGATGATGTGTTCGTCCACTTCTCGGCTCTCCGGGGCGAAGGTTTTCGCAATCTGGAGGAAGGCGACCAGGTGGAGTTCACCATCGAGGACAGCCCCAAAGGCCCTCAGGCCGCCGACGTATTGAAGCTTTAGGCCAAAGAGAACCGCAGTAACGCGCAAGCCCCGGCGATTATCTTGATCGCCGGGGCTTGTGTGTTTGTTGGCCACCCTTGCGAAGGTTGGGCAGTAACTTTCGGACCACAGGTATCTTTGTTAATCGAGAATCGGCCCACTGCCAAAGTTGCTCGCAACCTTCGCAAGGGTTGTCCCCGCCTGGGCAGTACAGTGTTTCAGTCACCGCCAGCTGCCGGTTTGAAATCCACGAAACGATAGCCCATGCCCCGCTCAGTGAAGATGTACCGGGGATTGGAGGGGTCAGGCTCGATCTTCTGGCGCAGGTAGGTGATGTATAGGCGCAAAATGTGGGAATCATCCCGATAGGCGTAGCCCCATACTTTGGAGAGCAACATCTCGTGGGTCATCAGCCAGCCAGCGTTGTTGACCAGGTGATAGAGCAGGCGATACTCGGTCGGGCGCAGCTTGATCCTCTCACCGCGCACTATGACCTCTCTCCGGTTGAAGTCAATTGACAGGTCGTCGTCAATCTTCAAGACCGTCTTCTTGACTGGCGACGGCATCTCCGCCCGGCGCAGCATGGCCTTGATGCGGCTAGATAGTTCCCTGGGACTGAAGGGCTTGGTGACGTAGTCGTCGGCCCCCAGCTCCAGACCTCTCACTTTGTCCTCCTCCTCGGCCTTGATGGTGAGCATGATGACCGGCACATTCGATATCTCGCGGATGCGCTCCAGGGTCTCGAAGCCGTCCATCTCGGGCATCATCACATCCAGCAAGACCAGATCGGGCAGCTCTATCCGAACTTTGTTCAGGGCATCCAGTCCGTTGGATGCCC
This sequence comes from uncultured Anaerolineae bacterium, assembly GCA_964525665.1. Lineage (GTDB taxonomy): Bacteria > Chloroflexota > Anaerolineae > VGOG01 > VGOG01 > CAYMKL01. The sequence continues at coordinate 1,329 of CAZGKH010000236.1, forward strand.
CGATAACTCGGTATCCCTCTAGCTCGAGGTTCAAGCGGATAAATTTGATCATCCGCGGCTCATCGTCCACTATCAGGACAAGCTTGTCTTCAGCCGAAGCCATATTCACATCCTCTCTTTGAGGTTAAGATTGGGGGCTAAGGTTTGCCGGTATTATCATACTACTTGGAAGGGAAATTGTCAACCGTCCTTGAATTGTGGGGGGATTCCTAGTATAATTGGTGGGCGTTCGTTCCCCTCCCTGGGAGGGAGGGGCTAGGGGAGGGTGAGCCTTACACGCCAGGAGGATGCCATGTTCTTTGTGGGGATAGACATCGGCGCGTTGACGGTCAAAGCGGTGGTATTGGATGGGGCTGGGACGGTGGTTGCCAGCGATGTGGTCAGGTCCAGACACGATAGTCGCCGAGTGGCGGCAAAGCTGGTGGAAGGGTTGCTGGTTCAGGAGGGCATCAACACCCATGAAGTGGGTTACGCTGTGGTCACCGGCTACGGGCGAGTGACTTATGACGCGGCCAACGAAGAGGTCTCGGAGATAACGTGTCACGCGCGGGGCGCGATGAGTCTTTTTCCCGCTGCCCGCACCGTCATAGACATCGGCGGGCAGGACAGCAAGGTGATCAGAGTGCATCCTCGGGGATACGTCACCGATTTCGCCATGAACGACAAGTGCGCCGCCGGCACGGGCCGCTTTTTGGAGGTGATGGCCGATGCCCTTGAGGTGAGAGTTGAGGAATTGGGTGCTCTTTCCCGGCAGTCCCGTCACCCGGTGACCATCTCTAGCACCTGCACCGTGTTTGCCGAATCGGAGGTCATAGGTCAGATGAGCAGGGGAGCGCCCAAGGCCGACATCGTGGCTGGTATCCACGCGGCCATCGCCAGCCGGGTGGCTGGTCTGGCAGGGCAGGTGGGACTGGAGGAGGCGGTGGTCATGACCGGCGGCGTAGCCCAGAACATCGGCGTGGTGAGGGCTCTGGAGAAGCAAATTGGCTTACCCATCGTCCTGCCGCCAGAGCCCCAACTGGTTGGTGCACTGGGCGCGGCCCTGCTGGCTAGAGAGAAAGCGAAGTGATGCGTGATGAGTGAGAAGCTCTCTTGCGATGGGCGAAGGTCTCCCGACCGAGCTCCTTTCGCCTCGATCAGAGACCTTCGGCGATCAAAGGCGACGCAATACGCAACACGTCTTCACGTTTTGTTGCCCCGAACACGGGAAGATGGTATAATAATGCCCGCTGCTCTCATAAAGGAGGAGGATGAATGAACACGATCTACGAAGCAATCACCGAGGCCGTTCGTCGGAGGGAAGCTGTGGCTGTGGCTACCATTGTCCAGACCCGTGGCTCGACGCCCCGCCAGGTGGGGACCAAAATGCTGATTCGACCCGATGGCACGATCATTGGCACCGTGGGGGGAGGCGGCCTGGAGGCGGGCATTATTGAGTCCGCCCAGGAAGCTTTGGGCGAGGGGAAGTCTCGTCTTGTCCACTATGGCTTGCGCGCCGACACGTACGAGGAAGACCTGGGTATTTGTGGGGGAGACCTAGATGTCTTCATTGACGTCATTGCTCCCCAGGTGACTCTACTGCTCATCGGGGCGGGTCACGTGGCCATCCCTTTGGCTGAGCTGGCGCATTTTGTGGGGATTCGCACTGTGGTGTTAGACGACCGCGCCGAATATGCCAACCGGGATCGCTTCCCCCAAGCCGAGGAGGTACTGGTCGAAGAATTCGAAGCCATCACGGATGTTGTTGACATAACCCCTAGCACCTGGATCGTCATCGCCACCCGCAGCCACGAGAGTGACGCGGCGGCGTTGAAGGCAGTGGTGGGGTCACCAGCGGCCTACATCGGGATGCTGGGCAGCAGACGCAAAGTAGGCCTCATTTTCAAGGCTCTGCAGGAAGCGGGGGTCGGGGAGGAGGAGTTGGCGCGGGTGTATGCCCCGGTGGGCCTGAACCTGGGGGCGGAGACGCCTGAGGAGATAGCTATCAGCATCATGGCCGAGATGCTCATGCTGCGCCAGGGGCGTGAGGGCCGCGTCCTGAGCCTATCGAAGGGTCAGCCACTGAGCGCCAGGAAGGGCACACCCAAGGCGCCAGGCACTTCCGAAGAGGCTGTCTGTCCGAACGCCGCAGACAATTTGAAAAGCGCTTCTGCTGTGAAATCCTCAGTGAAAGTGCCTGGCGCCTGAAAAGGAATAGTTTCCCTTGGCCTATACCATCACCACTACAGCCCAGCGCCACCTGAGGCGCAATTTCAGCCTTGGGTTGCTGAATGGTGTTTTTTTCAACCTTTTCAGCGCGTTGCTAGATCCTTCTCTGGTGTTGAGTTGGTTCGTTAGCCAACTAACGACCTCCAACTTCCTCATCGGCTTGATCGTGCCCATTCAGAATGGCGGCTGGTTCCTACCCCAGCTTGTGATGTCCAGCTATCTTCAAAGGCGACAGCGAAAGCTGCCCTTCTACGCCCGCATGGCTGGGGTAAGGGTGGTGATCTGGGGGTTGATGATCCTGGCCGTTTTCTTCATCGATGATCTCGCTGTGCTCCTGGTTGTCTTTTTCGCTCTGCTCACCGCCTATAGCCTTGGGGCGGGCCTGTCTGGCCTCTGCTTTGTAGACGTCGTGGCTAAGACCATCCCGCCCGACCGACGCGGAGCGTTCTTCGGCTGGCGGCGTTTTCTGGGGGGAATTCTGGCCCTTGGCGGAAGCCTGTTGGTCAAGTACATCCTCGACGAAGGGCGCGGCCTGGCTTTCCCTGATAACTATGCCATCCTCTTCTTACTCTCCTTCTTTGCTCTTTGTGCAGGTCTGGGTTCCTTCAGTTTGGTCGTAGAACCTATTGAACCGGTCAACGAGGAGAGGGTACCCCTGGGCAGGCAATTCAGGCGGGCTTTGGATTTGCCGCGTCGAGATAGGAACTACCGGCGCTTCTTGACCATGCGTCTGCTGCTGATGGGGGCGGAGATAGCTACTCCTTTCTACATTGTCTATGCCAAACGTGCTCTCTCGGTGCCGGTGAGCATGGTGGGCGTCTATTTGACGGCAACCACTCTGGCCAGCTTCGCCTCCAACTTGCTGTGGGGCCGCATCAGCGACCGGCGTGGCAACAAGCTGCTCCTCGCCTTGGCCAATTCGCTAGGGCTGCTAATACCTCTCACAGCTCTATCCATTGTGCCGCTGGCAAACCAGTGGCCTGGACTGAAGGAGTTAGTCCCAGGCCTTTTCGCCCTCGTATTTGTCCTGGCTGGCGCTTCCAAGGCGGCCAGGATGATCGGCAACATGAATTTTCTGCTGGAGACCGCCCCGGCCGATAATCGCCCCCTCTACGTCGGCTTCACCAACACCATCATGGGGATCGCCCTGTTGACCTCATCGGTGGGAGGCCTGATCGTTGACTTGGTAGGTTTCACCGTGCTGTTCTCGTTGGCCCTGGCCTTCTATGCCCTGGCTTTTCTTATGACCTGGGGATTGCAGGAGCCCAGGCTGATAACCGCTAAGACACAAGGACACGAAGTAAATACGTTGTGATCTTGGCGCCTTAGCGGTAGATAAGAGAGAATGAGATGCTTGAAGACATCTTGGTAGTGGTCAAAGGCGGAGGCGACCTGGCTACTGGGGTGGTGCATCGCCTGCATCGGGCTGGGATGACGGTCGTGGTCACGGAGTTGGCCCAGCCTACGGTCATCCGCCGGGCGGTGGCTGTAGCCTCTGCCGTCTTTGAAGGGCAGGTGGAGGTGGAAGGGCTGACGGCCCGGCTGGTCGAAAGCGATCAAGACCCTAAAGGTTTCAAGTCAAAACCTTTAGGGTCTTGGGGCCAGGTTCCCGTGGTCATAGATCCGCGTGGGGAGGTGATAGCCCGGCTGCGTCCCACCGTGGTGGTTGATGCCATCATGGCCAAGCGCAACACCGGAACCAGTATCACCGATGCCCCCATCGTCATCGGCCTGGGGCCGGGCTTCACCGCTGGCGTGGACGTCCACGCGGTGATCGAGACCAATCGCGGGCACTATCTGGGGCGGGTCATCCTGTCGGGCAGCGCGGAGCCGCACACCGGCGTACCTGGGATGACAGCGGGCTTCACCACTGAGCGGGTGATCCGCGCGCCCTGCGAGGGTATTCTCGTGGGTAGGCGGCGCATTGGCGATCCAGTGGGGGCGGGTGAGGCGGTGGCTTCCGTCGCTGGCGAACCGGTCGTAGCAAACATATCGGGCGTTCTCAGGGGGCTGCTGGCCGACGGATTGCCGGTGAGGGCCGGCATGAAAGTGGGTGACGTAGACCCCCGAGGCGTGCGAGCGCACTGCTTCACCATCTCCGACAAGGCGCGGGCCATCGGCGGGGGGGTGTTAGAAGCTATTCTGTATTTGTTGAGTAGACTGGACATTGGAGATTAGATATTGGATTAGTCCGTTGAATCTTACCGTCCGTTGTTCCATTTGTCATAAAGGCTCGATAGTGATAAAATAGCTTCGTGTTCAAAGCATGGAACTATGGAGTGCAGGCGCAAGCCTGCCCGTGGCGCGGACTTGCGTCCGCACTCCGGCGAGTTCTCCCATCGTAAGCGTTCAGGTGTCATTGCGAGGCACGGTTTTTTGTGCCGAAGCAATCCCCAACCGCCGATTCGGAGATCGCTTCGCAACGATTGCTCCCAACGACGATGGGGATTGCTTCGCAAGAACCGCTCGCAATGACACTGGGCTGAACGGTTACCTCCCATCTACTGATTTCTACAGGAATCCTAACTATGCAGAACGCAATGACCAGGCTAAAGAAGAATTGGACTCAGGTGGCGCTGGTAGCTGTGCTGTTGGTCGCGGCTGCCCTGCGCTGCTATAACATCAGTTGGGACGACGGCAAGCTGACCCATCCGGACGAGCGCTCGACGGTGGCTTTCTACGCCCCGACGATGCATTTGCCCAAGGATTGGTCAACGGCTTTGGATCCCCGCCAGTCCACCTTCAACCCCTTTTGGGACCTCAATGGCCAGCATCGCCGAAGCTACACCTATGGCCACTTCCCGCTCTACCTGCTGACTGCCACTGCCAACCTGATACACAATCTGGCGCCGGTGGCAGAGCGCGTCGGCGTTTCTCCTGAGACTGTGCAGTCTCTGGCCACGGCTAACGGCTCGCCGGGGTTCGCCTACGTGGGCCGCTTCCTCCTGGGCCCGGCTGACACCTTCACCGCCTCCCCGGGTTACCTGATCGGTCGCGGCCGCGTCCGGCGAGGCGCGGGTGAAG
>CAZGKH010000237.1:0-6538 GCA_964525665.1 uncultured Anaerolineae bacterium
GAAAATGAACGAGACCAGGACGCAGGTACTGCTGCTGACGTTGATGGGGGTGGTCATCCTGCTGATGGTGGCCAATATCGGCCTCTTCCTGCGCATGAACCAGTTGCAGCGGGAGGTGCTGGCGGCTATGAAACCTTATCAAGAGATCACGCGTGGGCCATCAGGACTGGAGGTTGAAACACCGGCACCACCTTTCAGTCTGCGGAACACCGAGGGAGAGATGGTATCCTTATCGGTACTTGCCCAGCGTGGTGCCCCGGAAGCCCGTAAGTTCTTGGGGAATCCTGTTAGGCCAGCGACTTCTCAAGTAACCACTCTTCCCTCTCACAAAGTGCCCTCTGATGGGGCATCGGGTTTCAATGGTACAGTCTCCGACCAAAGCTGTACCGCTGAATCCGGGCGGTGAGGACCTGGCGGCGGAGCAAGGCGGTTCGCATCTGCCGCCAGGCCCCTGCCTTGCGAGAGGCCAATCCAACTCCCAAAGGATGACAGAATTATGGACACAAAGCGTTTTGCAAACAGGGATAGCGAGGCGGAGAAAAGACACACACCAGTGGAGACATCCTCCTGGCGGGCCTCTCGTTGGCGGATTGTGCTCGTCGTCTCACTGGTCGTGCTGCTCTCCCTGGCAATAGCTGGCGCTGTAGCCAGACACCTCTCTGGGCCAGCGTGGCGCATCCAGACGCTTCTCCGCTCGGAGGCGCGAGCGCTGGAAGCCGGCGACCGGCCAGCCTTCATGTCTCTCCAAGACGCGGCCGACGAGGTATGGTGGAGACATCAGAGGGATAAATTCAACTCGCAACAATGGGCCAGGGAGCGTGGCGAGTCGTGGGCCCAGGAGCCCGTGCCGAGGCCGAGGGTCGTCGGCGTCGAACCGCAGGGGGAAGAAGCCTGGGTGGAGGTGGTGTGGACAGAATGGGGCATAACACGCCGAAAAGTGGAGTTCTTTCGTCTGGTCAACGACCAATGGATACACACCGGGCCTGACGAACGATACTGGGGTAGCCCTCTGGAAACGCAGACAGAACACCTGCGCTGTACCTATCGCGAGCGAGACGAGAAATGGGTGGCCGACCTCCTCGACAAAGGGGAGAAAATACATCAAAGAATCTGTGACGATTTCGGGCTTGTTCCCGCCGAGGAGCAGGTGACGATTGAAGTTGCTTATTCACCGGATGTTTATCTACCCTTCTATCCGGAGGGGCCGATTCTGTGGATGCCTTCACCACTCCTGGTAGGAATGGAGGACGACAGTGATGGACAGATAAAAGATTTTCTTGGTGCGCTTCTGGTCAACTACTTGGCCGTGCAATCGGTCGGAGGGGACATGTCAAAAGTGACAGGAGCTCGCCGCGCAGCCCTGGATGCAATCAGATACTGGGAGGGTGTGCAGGTAAGGTCAGACGGGGGAAAATCCTACTATGTGCCGGACTTGGCCGAGGCGATTGAGGCGGGAGGATTGCTCCCTCTTGATGAGGTGTGGGGAGATAGTACCCCACAGCAGTATGAATTGGCCAGAGCGCAATCTATCACTTTGATAGACTACATCGTGGAGAGATATGGTAAGAAAAGCATGCCCGCCCTCCTCCAGGCATTGGGCAGCTCGACATCGTTGGACGAAGCTCTACAAAAGGCATTGGGGGCCGGCTTCGCAATTGAGGAGTTTGAGGTCGGTTGGCTTACTTTCGTCTGGGAGAAATACGGGCCGGCAGGAGCACCGCCGGTCATCACCCCTGCGCCCAGACGGTCGCCAACTCCTGCACCGACCACTACGCCTGTCCTCTCCTTACCCGCCACGCCTTTGCCACTGCCTGTTGTAGAAGGGACAGAAGCATACCGGACAACAATGCGCCCCGGCAACGAGGACGAGGTGGAGGCTATGGTAGGTTTGCCCCATTACGACTTAGCTCTCCAGGCGGACATCGAAAGCGGGACCTTGTTGGGTCGGGAAAGGCTCGTCTTCATCAATCGAGAGAATGATGCTCTGCAGGACATCCTTATACGCCTATATCCCAACTGTTCCCGAGCAGGGAGCATGAAGGTAGGAGGAGTCAACGTCAATGGGCAAGCGGTGGATTTCACCTACCAGGCAGGGGATACGGCTGTGCTCGTCTCCCTACCTCGACCTCTCTCTAGCGGGGGAAGCTTCGCCCTGGAAATGGACTTCGCCATGCGGCTCAACACCCAGGTCGAGGGGGTGTGGAGCGCTGCTTTCTTTTACCCCATGCTGGCCGTCTACCAGGACGGGAACTGGCGGCAGGACGCCATCTCGTCAGGCCCCGACGCCGTTTTCAGTGAGAGCGCCTCCTACGCCGTCGAGTTGACCGTGCCCAGCACAATGGTGGTCGTGGCCTCGGGCGTGGAGGTGGACGCTATGGACAACGGCGATGGCACCGTCACCCACTCCTATCGCGGCGGCCCGCTGCGGGGCTTTGCCCTGTTCATGAGCGAGGATCTCCGGGTGCATAGCGAAACTGTAGACGGTGTGCTGGTCAATGCCTGGTATCTCCCTGGCGATGAGGAAAAAGGCCAAACCATCTTGAAACACGCTGCCAATGCGGTAGAGGTTTTCGACGAGCGGTTCGGTCCCTATCCCTACGCCGAGTTAGATGTGGTGGTGATTCTTGATGCGCGCTTGCCTGCAGACATGGTCACCGGCGTGGAGTACCCCACCCTGGTTTCCGTGTTACACGGAGGAGTCGGCGCCCCTGAATTCGCCACCGTCCACGAGGTGGCGCACCAGTGGTGGTACAGCGTGGTGGGCAACGACGTTCTGACAGAGCCCTGGCTGGACGAGTCCTTTGCCAACTACTCTGTGATTGTCTATTACGAAGGAGTTCATGGAAAAGAAGCGGCCCAGAAAGCATATCAAGAAAGGATATTGTCTCTATACGAGCAAATACGCGGCTCAAATCAGGATGGTCCCGTAGGACGATCAATTCAAGACTTCACCGAATCCGAGCAGCCCTGTGGTCCCGTTATCTATGGCAAAGGAGCCGTTTTTTTGGACACACTTCGCCGGGAAGTAGGTGATGAGACCTTCTTCGCCATTCTAGAGGAGTATTACCGGCGCCATAAGTATTGGGTAGCCACTGGCGAGGACTTCCTGGCAGTTGCTGAGGAAGTAGCGGGGCAGGAACTAGACCAGATGTACCGCACCTGGATCAGGAAATAAAGGCTGGCGAGGGTGCCTTCGCTGGCTTTGCCTGTACGCTGGAGCAACTGGAGGCGTTGGCGGCGGATAGTAAGGAATGAGGAAAGGAGGTGGTAGCATGCACAAATGAGGTGGCGAAGTGTCTGCTGAGATGACTGAGAAATCCAAGTGGAAGGGAGGTGAAAAGCGATGAAGCGACAGAAGTGGCTAACGGGTATCCTGGCCGTGATGTTGGTGGCCTCGTTCCTGCTAGCAGCGATCTCGCTGGTCACGGCGACGACGGCCAACGCGGCACCGCCACCACCACAGCCGGACTACCAGTGCCCCAGTTGCTGGGGGCCCTGGTACACGGTCTGCGAGAACTGTTGTGGTTGCTGGGATGCAGGGGATCTGCTCAGGCAGCGTTGTGCCAACAACGACTGTGATCTGTACTGGCGGTACGCCTGTACGGAACCGCCTTGTGGCGACTAAGGGGAGGGCCTGTTTCCCATGACCCATCTCGTGGGGCTCTGCTCATGCGAGCAGAGCCCCCCGTCAAGTAGGAGAACATCTTATGCGAACGCAAAAGTCCAAAGCGACTATCCTGATTTTGACAATGGCGCTCATCGTCGGTGTCGCTCTGACCACCAACGCTTCGATCTACGCCCAGGAGGAACCGTCCTGGCCGGTGCTCATCGAAGTCTTCACTGCCGATTGGAGCGAAGCCGGCCGGCCTATGAGCAGAGCCGTGGAGCGATTGGCCGCTGAGCGGGGCCCCGAACACATCATTCCTCTGGAATATCACCTGGACGACGAATATCACTGTCCGGCGACCAGGAGCAGGATGGCTGCCTGGGGAGCGGGGCACGTGCCCGTTTCTTTCAGTGGTTCTGGCTACTCCAATTATGGCGTTCGCGATGAGGCGTCTGCGTACGAGAATCATCGGTTGACGTTGCTTTCTATTGCAAAAAACTCTCCCCCGCCAACGCTAGACGTGCGAGTGAACCACCACGTCGCCGGGACACAGGTTGCTCTCCAAGCCTGGGTAGAAAACAGGGGGAAAGAGCAGGCCACGGGCCTTCAGTTGTTGTTTGTTCTCTACGAAGACCTTGGCCGGGATGGTTACCACTTCGTGGTACGGGCCATGTCGCCGCCGCATCTCCTAGATGATATCGAGCCTGGCGGCGAGGCAAGCGTGGCCTCCGAACTGGCCCTGCCTGACGATGCCGACCCTGGGCACGTGCAAGCCGTAGCCATCGTCCAGCGAGTCCTGGACAGCGATGTGTTTCCTCTCTCCGTGCTGGCTGTTGTCACTACGGCTACTGCCTATCCCTTCGCTCCCCCCATGCCGGAGGAGACCGCCCCCGCTGCCGGGCTGCCTGAGCGCCCGCAGGTGATAGACCTCAGGGCCATCTTGACCCGGCTGCGGCCCTGGCTGGCCGGCGCAGCAGCCCTCACGACGCTGCTGCTGCTCTCCGCCATCGCGGTGCGACCCCACACCTTCCGCTACGCCCTGCGCTCCCTGCTAGGACGCGCCGACCGCACGGCCCTGCTGCTGGTGGGCGTGCTGGCCGCTTCCCTGGGCGTCAGCCTGCTTTCCTCGGTGACCGAGGAGGCCCAGGTGCGGGTGGGCAGAGAACTGGCCGCCTACTGGCGCACCACCTACGACCTCCTGGTGCGTCCCATTGGCTCCCGTTCCCCCGTCGAGGCCCAGTACAACCTGTTGGAGGCTCACTACGAGAGCGGGCTGGCGGGGGGCATCACCATGGCCCAGTACGAAGCCATCAAGGCCCTGCCCGAGGTCGAGGTGGCTGCCCCCCTCGCCACCCTCGGTTACTTTGACGTCTCCACGTATCTTGAGACAGAACCACTCTCTCCAGGCGCGTATCGCATAGAGCATACCATCCTGGTGGATAATGGTCTTCGCCCGATCCCCTTTCGCCGAAGAACCTACACGCTCTTGTCGCCTGGTGTAGAAGGCTCAGTAAGCCTGGGGTTTGACTCGTTTGGATCTTCGCTTCTCCCTGGACAAAGTAGAGCGTCTCTCGTACTGCCGATCGGTACCTCTGGCGGCGCTCTACTTGCCGCGATCGAGCCCCAGGCCGAGGCGGCCCTGGTTGGGTTGGACGAGGCAGTGCTGGATGGCCGCTATTTCTCCTCCGAAGACAAGCTGCAAGGGAAAGAAACGGGCTACACGTACCTCGATGGGCGAAAAGCGGTCGGCTATACAGTGCCAGCGCTGGTCAACAGCCATCCTTACGTTGATTTCACCACCCAATACACCGTCAGCCAAGTCGCCCTGCCTCTCCCTGGGGTACCCACCCGAGAGACGTTGGATGCCTTGCGTGAGGCAGGCGGACGGAGCTACCTGGATCGGGCACCTGCCGAAGTGGTGTGGCAGCGGACGCTGGATAGCGTTGCCGGGCACGAGGCGGTTCTGAAGCAGTTCCGGCCAGGAACCCACTCGGTCGGTATGGGATACGAGTTCATCGTGCCCGGCCCACCCCACTATCGCGAGATATTGACCGCGCCGTTGGCGGCGAATCTCGTCCTGGAGGCTGTGCCGGTGGGACAGGAGGGCCCCGAGGTCAACTTCCGGCGCTTATCCTATCTACTAACCGGGCCACGGGAGGCTTTTTTCGAACCGGAGACCGTCGGCACTTTCGATCTGGCCCGGCTGCTGGAGGGGCAACAACTGGCCCCCAACGCCGTGCCGCTGGAGACCTATCTGCCGCCCCGGGCGGTGCTCAAATACGACGAGACAGGCCAGCCAACCGAGCCGGTGGCCCTCAGACCCACCCTCAATCCCGGCGGCTACGTCACCACCCCACCCCTCGTCCTCGCCCCCCTCCAACTGGCCGAATTGCTGGGCGGCCCCGCCCCCATCTCTTGCATCCGCGTCCGCGTGGCGGGCATCGAGGAGATGAACCAGGAGGCGCGGGCCAAGATCCAGGCCCTGGCCCAACAGATCGTGGACCGCACCGGCCTGGAGGTGGACGTCATGGTCGGCTCCTCCCCCCAACCGCTGCTGGTCCACATCCCAGGCTACGGCGACGTGCCCCCCACCGGCTACGTCGAAGAGCTGTGGGTCAAGAAGAACGTGGACACCGCTATCCTGCAAAACACCCACTGGTCCAGCTTCCTGGTACTGGGGCTGGCGCTGGGAGTGTGCACCCTGTACATCGCCAGCGTCTCCTACCTCTCGGTGCTGGGCCGCCAGCAGGAGTTGGGCCTGCTCAAGGCGCTGGGCTGGCGCACCTCGGAGGTGGTGGGGCTGATCCTGGCGGAGCAGGCATTGGTGGGAGGGTTGGCGGGGGCGGCGAGTGCGCTGTTGGCCCTGGCGCTCACCCACCTGGCAGGATTGGCCATTCCCATAGAAGCGGCGCTTCTGGTGCTGCGCCTGGG
>CAZGKH010000238.1:0-6531 GCA_964525665.1 uncultured Anaerolineae bacterium
ACGGCACTGTGCCCTCGAACCTGCACCTGGCCTTTCTGCGCAAGGGCTCCGCCGACCTGATCGGCAAGGTGCTGGGCATCCCGGACCAGCTCCCTGCTGCGGCAGAGGCCATCGTCGCGGGCATTGAGGCCGGCCACCGTGTCCAGGCTGACATCCTGGCCGTGGAGACGACCGAACCCGATGGTCAGGTACAGCGTCGGCACCTGGTGGGCTTCGGCGGCATGGGTGCCTTCGGCGATGTGCCGCGTTTCACTGAAAGCCGCCTGATCAAAGTCTACAAGGGCGTCCTGGGGTCGCTCCTGGGCGACCTGGGTCCTTTCTTCGTCGGCCTGGCCCTGGCAGCAGGGTGGTGGCAACTGCAGCGCGCCTTGGGCCGCGTGCCCCCGATGTCCCTGACGCTGGACGACCACCACATCCCGCCGGAAACCTGGGGCGCTGTGCTGGTGCTGAACGGCGACCTGGGAGCCGATTTCCCTCTGGGCAGGGGGCTACGTCTGCGAAGCGGATCATTCCGCGTCATCGCCCTGCGCTACAGGGGACTCCGCCAGGCGCTGCGACAGATCAAGGCAGCACGGCGTGGCACGATCCTTGACGAACCCGAGAGCTATGGTGCCGTGGTGAAGACCGTTCGCCGCGTCATCGTGCGGCCCACCGAGGCGCGTCCGTACATGGTCAACGTGGATGGCGGCCGGATGCTCACACGGGGGGAGGCGCGCATATCGGTGTCAGGCCAGGTGTGGCTGATCAGTGGCCCTCTCCCCCCCCAACCCCCCTCGCCCAACCCTTCGGCAGGCCCCTGGTCCTTTGGCCCAGGGACAAAGGGCTCAGGACAGGCCCTGGGCGAGGGGGGAACTGCGCTCCCCTCCCCTAAAGTTGGGGGAGGGGCTGGGGGTGGGGACCTGTAAAAAAGATGAACATGACGAAGGTTCGATACGCATGGCAGCGCTCGACGGCGCGGGTTTTGATGATAATCGCCATAGTCTTCTGGCTCTGGTTCGGGATCGGCTCAGCGTACGTTGAGGGAGCCAGGCCATTCAACTGGCTGATGCACACCCCGGTGCCAGGAGGCATATTCATCCTGAGCCTGAGCACTCTCGTGGCCTGGCGCTGGGAGGGGATCGGAGGGGCGTTATTGGCTTTGGAAGGCATCGTGGCTTTGGGCTTCATCGTACGCACCTTTCTCTGGGGAAGCTTCACCGCCTCGACGCTGGTGCTCCTATGCCTGACCCTGGGCCTTCCCCCACTGGCAGCGGGAATGCTGTTCTTGATCTGTTGGCGGCAATCCACAACAGCCTGTACCCGGTATACGCCGAGATGGTTCCAAGAAAGATAGAAATGGAGATCATAAGATGAGCTACATCCGTTGGTTTCAAGAGGTTGGCGTCGCTGATGCGGGCCTGGTCGGTGGCGAGGGTGCCAATTTGGGAGAGATGGTCGTGGCCGGCCTGCCGGTGCCGCCGGGATTCTGCCTCACCGCCGCAGCTTATCGCGAGTTCATCCAGGCAACGGGCCTGGATGAGAGCATCCGCAGCGTCCTCGCCGACACCCGCCTGGACGACCCGGCCGATGTAGAGGCCAAGACGGCCCGCATCCGCAACCTCATCGCCGAACAGCAGGTGCCCTCAATGATGGCCCAGCAGATCCTGGATGGCTATCATCGTCTGGGCCAGAAGCTAGTGGTGCCGGGCGCGGCCCAGGTAGCGGTGGCCGTGCGCTCATCGGCCACGGCCGAAGACCTGCCGACGGCCTCCTTCGCTGGCCAGCAGGATACCTACCTCAATGTCCGCGGGGCCGATGAGCTACTCGCGCACATCAAGTATTGCTGGGCCTCCCTCTGGACAGCTCGGGCGGTGACCTATCGTACCAGGCAGGGCTTCGACCATCACCAGGTGTATATGGCCGTGGTGATACAGGCCATGATCGGATCCGAGGTCTCGGGAATCATGTTCACGGCCAACCCGATCACCGGCCACCGCGGCGAGGCCGTCATCAACGCCAGTTGGGGCCTGGGGGAGGCCATTGTCTCCGGCCTGGTCACGCCGGACACGATCACCGTGCGAAAAAGTGACGGCCACACCTTGTCCCGGCAGATTGCGACCAAAGAGCGCATGATAGAGTACGCGAAAGAAGGGGGTACGGTGGAGTTAGTTACGCCCGCCGAGCGGCAGGACGCTCCAGCCCTCTCTGACGATCAGGTGGCCGATCTGGTGGCCCTCGGCCATCAGATCGAAACCCACTATGGCGCGCCGCAAGACATCGAGTGGGCCTGTGCCCAGGGACGCTTCTACATCCTGCAAACGCGGGCCATCACCACCCTGACACCGCAGGCGGCGCAGGCGGCCGGGGAGATGGAGTACCACCGGACCATGTTCCTGGAATTCTTCCCTGAGCCCCTCTCACCTGTGTTCCTCTCAGTGATACGGCCGCTGTTCCATAACATGCTGGACTTCCTATTCGAGGCGTTCGGTTTAGAGCCACCCCCAGGCATAGATGCTGTCGGCGTGTTCTACAACCAGCCTTACCTGAATCGCAGCTACATCGCGGCGGGTCTGGAGCCCCTTTCGCCTCAGGTGCGGGAACACATGGTGTCCCAGATGGTTAACCCTTTTGGGCATCACAAACAGGGGAAGAGGGGCGAGCTCTCACTGGCCTATGTGGGGATGATGGTCCAGCTGCTGCGCTTCATGGTCAGCTTCCCCGATCAACTGCCCGATCTGATAGCCCGCTACCAGGCTGAGGTGGCAGAGGTGGCGGCGCTTCCCCTGGAGACTACTCCCGACGGAGAGGCTGTGACACACATCCGGGAGCTGGCCTTCGGCATGGGCAGCCGGCTGATGAGCTACGACAGATTGATGATGGCTCTGATCGAGAGAATCTATCAAATACTGGGCACGCTGCTGGAGCGGTACTTCGGTGAGGAGGCAGAGGAGATCAGCAGCAAGCTCATCTCCGGGGTGACGGGGAACGTGACCATGGAGACGAACAAAGCCCTATGGGACTTGGCGCAGGTCGCCAAGGCATCGCCTATAGTCAGCGACCTGCTGCGGCGATACAGCGAGCGCGAGGTGAGGGCATATCTGGAACAGACGCCGGAGGCACGGGCCTTCCTCGACGAGTTGGAGCGCTTCCTGAGCGAATACGGCCACCGGGAGATCCGCTTGGACATCCTGTATCCCACCTGGGGCGAGGATCCCTCGCCGGTGTTCGGCTTTCTGCGAGGCTATCTCGACGCCGATGAGGCCCAGAGCCCCCATGCGCAGCAGGCACGCCTGGTCCAGCAGCGGCAGGAACTGACGGAAGCGGTGCAGACGCGACTGGAGCAAGATTTCGTGGGTCGCCACCTGGTCTGGCCGATCTTCCGTTGGGTGCTGGGGCACACCCAGGTGCACACACGAGAACGGGACACCATGCACTTCGAGCTGACACGGATGTTCCCGCCCTTCCGCCGGCTGTTTCTGGAGCTTGGCCGCCGTTGGAGAGAGCGGGGCCTCATCGCGCAGCCTGAGGACGTCTTCTTCCTGAGCCTGGACGAACTGGGGGAAGTGGCCGAGTCGCCCCGCTCTATGCACGAGGAGGTGCGGGCGCGCCGGGCAGAATTCGAGGCCAACAAGCTGCGTCCCTGCCCGGATATCATCCGCGGCAGCCAGGAAATCTACGCCGAGGGCGCCAGGCCTGCTGAGGCATCGGAGGGGCAACTGCACGGGATAGCGGGCAGCCCCGGAGTGGTCACCGGCATGGCCCGCCTGATCCGGGGGCCGGAGGAATTTGGCAAGCTCAAGAACGGCGAGATTCTGGTGGCGCCGCTGACCAGTCCGGTGTGGACGCCGCTTTTCGCCATCGCCAGCGGGGTGGTCACCGAGGTGGGTAGCATCCTCTCCCACGGGGCCATCGTGGCCCGGGAGTACGGCATTCCGGCCGTCATGGGCGTCGCGGGCGCGACGAGATTGGTGCAGGAGGGGCAGATGATGACAGTTGACGGAAGCAAGGGTATCGTGTATCTGGCTGGAATTTTGATATAAGCTCCAAGGCCCGTCCTCGGGCCGCCAAAAACGCACCCGGGGACGGGTGCTAGAGCCTTATATCAAAACTTCAGTATCTGGAGATGGGGGAAGCAGCATGCTAGGTGTGTTGATTGCGGCCAGTTACTTTATCGGCTCCATCCCCGTCGCCTGGCTCATTGCCAAACTAGTCACTGGCCAGGACCTGCGGCGGATGGGCAGCGGCAACGTGGGCGTGATGAACACCGCGCTGAGCGTGGCTCGCTGGGCCGGGCTGCTGGTCTTTCTGGCCGAGGCCGCCAAAGGGGTGCTGGCCGTGGCTCTGGCCCGCTCTGTAGGCGACGGCGAGGTCGCCATCGGCCTGGCGGCGCTGGCGACGGTCGTGGGAACGCGCTGGTCCATCTGGCTGCGCGGCGCAGGCGGGCGTGGCAATACGGTGGCCATGACCGCGCTCCTGATCATCTCCTGGCTCACCTTGGCCAGTGCGCTGGCGCTGTGGCTCCTGGCCCGCCTGCTCACCCGCAGGTCCTTCATGGCCACGCGTATCACTTTCTTGGTGTGGCCTTTCATCTTCGGCCTGGTCAAGCAGTCCTGGTGGTCGGTGCTCTTGGGGGCAACCTTCAGCCTCGTATTCCTGAGCACTCACCAACCCGAGACCGACGACCACCTGCTCGTGAAGGCCCGGTGGCCGAACTTGAGGGCCTTTCTGACCGCGCCCCGCCGGAAATAAGCAAGTGCCCGAGGCTCAAGTCGTTTTCCCGGCGAACGCCCAAAGACCAGAGCAGGAGGAAAGCGTTCTACGAGAGGAGCGAGGGGAGGTGCAGGCTTCATCACTGTGATATGATCTCAGGCGTTAGAGGTTGACAATATGCATTTTATGTGTTATGCTTAGACCAAGTGGTAGGGGGTAAGAACGACTAACGATCTCCGTTTCTTTTGTGGGGAAGATGCGCTGTGGCATGCTATCGCCGATTGAATGCGCTGTGGCATGCTATCGCCGATTGAATTCCCTGTATCATCCGACGACTGACGCGCCAAAGGGGCTTCGCCGGCCCATCCACCGCAAGAGGATGGGCCTTTTGTTTGCGAAGTGAGCGGGGCGAGAGATGAATGACTCTTGGGACAGGGTGAGACCAAGGAGGTGAAAAATGGACGAGAGGTGGCTTCTGATCGCGCCGTTGGCGATATTGGAACTGGGGCTGATGGCCTTCGCCCTGATGGACTGGGCACGCCGCCCCCGCACCCGCCACCTGGACCGCTGGGTGTGGCTGGTGATCATCGTCATCTTCGGCATCCTGGGGCCTGTGGCCTACTTCCTCCTGGGCCGCGAGGAGGGGTAATGGGACTAGAAACCAGGTTTTTTAGCTGAAGAATGTGGCTTCTCGCATCACGGAGAGCCACAAGAAGCAACAGCTCGTCCGAGTAGGAGAAAAACCTGGTTTCTCCCAATTAAGGAGAACTACGATGAATCTCAAAGAAGGCATAGCCATCCGATGCGAGGGGCTATCCAAGACGTATGGGCAGATAGTAGCCCTGCGGGACCTGGACCTGGCCGTCGAGGCGGGAACGATCTTTGGCTTCCTGGGGCCGAACGGCGCCGGCAAGACGACGACCATCCGCCTCCTGGTGGGACTGGCCAGGCCCACGCGGGGACGAGGCTGGGTGGCCGGGCACGAGGTAACCGCCGACGGGAAAGCCGCTCGCCAGTTGATCGGCTATCTCCCCGAAGAGCCGGCCTTCTACCCCTGGATGACCGGAGCCGAGTTCCTGGATTACGTGGGGCGGCTGTTTGGGCTCGCTGGGGTAGAGCGGAAGAAGAGGGTGGGGGAGTTGCTGGATCTGGTGGATTTGCGGGAGGCGGGTCGCCGTCGCGTAGGCGGGTACTCGCGGGGGATGCGGCAGCGCCTGGGGGTGGCTCAGGCCCTGATCAACCGCCCCTCAGTGCTCATCCTCGACGAGCCGGCCTCGGCCCTCGACCCCCAGGGACGACGCGATGTGCTGACCCTCATCGAGCAACTGCGGGAACAGGCCACCGTGTTCATGTCCACCCATATCCTTTCGGACGTGGAGCGGGTGTGCGACCGGGTGGCTATCATTGACCGGGGGCGGCTGGTGGTCGAGGCGGACCGGGAGGGGTTGCAGAACCGGTACGCGCCACCCGTCTTTGAGCTGGCCTGGGACGAGGGGGACAACGAGCAGGCACAGGTGACAGACTTCGTGCGTCTCCTGAAGGGCGTGCCCTGGGTGAGCCAGGTAGAGCGCCAGCACAGGGCCTTGCGAGTGCACGTCAGCGACAGAGCACGGGCGCGGCGCGAGTTGCTGTTTCTGGTGGCGCAGAGCAAGCTCGTCCTGAGCCACTACGAGCTGGTCCGTCCTACCCTGGAGGACGTCTTCCTGCGCCTGGTGAACAGGCCAACTGCGATGGGCGAAGGTCTCACGACCGAGCCCTCGCCGCCTCGGTCGGGAGACCTTCGGCGATCAACGTCGTCTGGGAATAGGGGCTGTACGCTGATTCGGTGTGATAGGCGCACGC
>CAZGKH010000239.1:0-6518 GCA_964525665.1 uncultured Anaerolineae bacterium
TCAACGTAGAGCCAGGAGTCGTCAATGGATTCTAGCCCGAAGCCGTAGGTCCCGTCCTTAGGGACTTCCAGTTTGCCCGTCCACTCCACAGAATAGGGCCTGCGCAACAAAGTGACGTGGAAGTAGAGGGCCAAGGTGGGGTCAATCTGTTCCAGCGCTGGCTCTCCCGCCCAGTCCAGGCCCCGGTAGTAGCGGCCCAGCAGGCCGTTGTTGGTCACTGGCGGGGTGGGAAAGAGGAATTGCTGAGGAATCGGGTTAGACGGCTCTCCCGGTGGCTGCCAGTAGAGATCCACTCGTCCATCCCCACCTTCGGCTTTTACTCGCAGGGCATGGTTGCCCTGGGCCAGGAGAAGCCTGGCCTCGCCAGGCTCATCTAGCAGGAGGTTCTCGTCCAGATAGACCTGTCCTGTGCCAGGAGCCGCCAGGCCCAGGTTGTACTGCCCATATCGCGGGACGTAGAGTATCCCCTCCCAGCGGGCGCTGAAGGGCGCGGGCAGAGGTGATTCAGCCTCCCAATCGAAGCTGATCTGGGCCTCCTGGCGTTCCAGGATGGGCTTCCCTTCCTCCTCGCTTCCCTCGTAGTAACGGCCCACCAGCCCCTGAATGCCCTTGATCTGTCCAGGTGTCAGTTGACAAGAGTACAGCACAGCGGGGCCGCCGTAGGGAGATTGGAACTCCTCAAAGAGGCCCCCAGGGTAATATCGCCTGGCCTCCAGGAACAGGGGACGCCTCTCAGGATCGAAGAAGAGCACTGTCTCCCGCTCCCCGCTCTCTCGCAAGGGCATGGTGGCGTTGGTCTCGAGCCGCTTGTACTGGGTCACGTTTCTGGCCAGAAAGCGCAGGGTAGGATGGCCGTGATAGAGGGCGATGACGTGGAAATCGTAATCAGGGCCCATTTCGGCCATGCGGCGGGCGGTGAGGGTCTCGGCAGTGGAGAAGGCATTCCAGACGGCGAAGTCCCTGGCCTGCACCCGGAAGTAAGTGTACATGTTCTTCCAGCCGACGTAGGCCAGCAACAGACAGCAGGCAGCGGCCAGCAGCCAGTACCAGCGCCGCACCGACTTATCCCATTCCTTAGCAATGAGGTACAAAGGAACGCAGGCCAGGACATAAGCTGCAGGCAGGCTGCCGATGGCCCGTAGGGATTGAGGAGCCTCGAACTCCAGGGAAAAGATCCCCCCGCACAGCATCACCAATAGCCAGGCCACCAATAGCAGGTACTTCGGACGGAGCCCACGGTATAAGCTGTAGCCCAAGCCCAACACCAGGAGAGCAGAGGTGACGAAATCCAGCATTGGCTGGCCGGGCAGGTTGTGGCGGCCATTGGGATCGCCACGATAGTTGAACATCAGGAGGTGTTGCTTGGCGCTCTGACGCACCAATTCGATGGCTTCAGCGCGAGTCCTATCCTTGAATATCGAGGTGGTACGCGTACGATTGGAGAAGGCGTCGGGGTTTCGCCAGGCGAATTGGCCCACTGGCGCGAAGACCAGCAGGGCCGCCAGGGCGAAGACGAGGATGCCCAGGTAGTGGCGTCGCACGAAGCCCCTCTCGACAATGGCCTTGTGGATCAAGAGTAGTCCGACAACGGGAACGAAGAGATAGAAAGCAGAGTAAAAGCAGGCCCCCAAACCCATCGCTACGCCACCCAGGGCGAAATCCAGGCTCCTCCCAGAGCGGCGTCCTGAGCTTGTCGAAGGGCGGAATCCTTTCATCAAGAAGTAGAGGGTCAAGAACTCGAAAAAGGGAGCAGTAATGCCGTACATCCCGATGCGGCTGAAGTTGACGCCCCAGCGGGAGATAGCAATGAGAAAAGCCAATACCAGCGCCAGCCGCCGATCAGCGAAGAACTCGCGGCCAAAGAGGTAAGCAGCCATCACCATTGCTATGCCGAAAAGGGCGCTGACAACTCGGACGGGGACGATGCCCATGCCAAAGAGCTTGAAGGCAAAGGAGATCAAGATCATGAAATGGGCTGGGGAGTTGGTAGGCCGCATGTAAAGGGGCCGATAGCGGGGATCGTCCAGGATGCGTTGGGCTTCCAGACCATTCACAGCCTCATCGTACCAGACGCCGAAGGGGAGGGTATCCAGGTCTTGGAGGCGCACAAAAGCAGCGACAATGAGGATCACCAGCAAGATAACGGTCTCTGCCTTAGGAGGCCAGAGCCGAGATAATATCTTAGTTCTGCCTGCCCTGAGTGTGGCCGAAGGGTCGAAGGATGGAAGCTGTCGGAGGTTCCACTGCGCCGGCGCGAGTTCCATGGCCCAGAAGGCGGCTACGAAGAGGACAAGGCTGGCCAAGTAGAGGAGCCAGGCGCTGGTGGTGGGAGCACCACGCCCAAAGAGGCGCAGGGATAAAAGCATGCAAACCCCAGCCAGAGCCAGCAACGCCAGCCCTGTCCTGAGCGTCGCTCCACTTACGGTCGAAGAGCCCCGACTCAACTGGCGTGTTGAAATCTCTGGTCGCGTTGGTAGAGAGCCCTCTGTCTCTCTGCTCCCATCTCTCCGTCGGTTGGCATAGACCAAGAGGATAGCCGCCACGAGGTAGAGGATCAAGGCGTCGCGAATGGCGTCCGTTCGGAAGCGACTCTGAGCGAAGAATCCCAGGCCGATTGCTATCAGGGTCAGTACTAGGTTGGTGATTTTGCGTCGTTCTCGCATAGTTGGCGGATGGATGTATTATCGGCCAATATCCAATAGCTAATATCTAATAGCCACCAGACATCAGCTATTGGATATTGGCTATTGGCCAATTGGCCCAAACTTCATCACTCGATGGTTGGCTGAATCGATCACGTAGACGTTGCCGTCCCCATCCACGGCGATGCCCGTTGGCAGGCTGAAGGATTTGCTGTCGAAGCCGTACTCGCCGAATATGGCTACGAATTCACCGTCTTGATCGAAGACGAGCACTCGATAGCCCTCAGGATCGGTGACGTAGACGCGCCCCCCACCAGCGGCCAGGTAGGGCTTGTTGACCACTGACTGGCCGTACCAGCCAGTTATCGGCCAACCGGTGACGAACTCGAGGTCCTGGTCGAACTTCTGCACCCGCTGGTTCCAGGTATCGGCCACGTAGATGTTGCCCTCTTCGTCAATGGTGATGCCCACAGGCTCGTCCAGTTGGCCGTCTTCTACGCCGACACCGCCCCATTGATCGAGGAACTGGTCATCAGGCCCGAACACCTGCACCCTCTTGTTTCCCGTGTCGGAGACATAGATGTTGCCCGCTGCGTCAACAGCGATGTCGCGCGGCCCCCAGAAGAAGCCCTCTTCGCCGACCGCAGCGCCGCCAGTGGCTCTGTAGCCGCCCCACTGCGCCAGGAACTTTCCCTCGCCATCGAACTTCTGAATACGGTGGTTCCAGGTGTCGGCCACGTAGACGTGACCTTCGGCGTTCACAGCAATGCCCCACGGCTCCTGGAACTGACCTGGCCCGCTCCCTTTGCTGCCCCACTGGGTGAGGAAGTTGCCATTCGAGTCGAACTTCTGGATGCGATTGTTGCCGCTATCGGCGACGTAGATATTTCCCGTCTCATCCACTGCGATGCCGCGAGGATCCTGGAATTGACCATTGCCTTTGCCCTGGCTGCCCCAGATCTGCATAGCCAGCGCCTCGCGTTTGCCCTTTTCATAGGGATCCTCTACCAGTTCTATCGGGGCGGGGCCGACGCCATAGTCCCAGAGCTGGTTGATCACATCCTTGCGCACACAGAAGTAGAACTCGTCCTTGTAGTACCAATCATCAGTGGAGCGAGGGTACTTGCGATAGAAGAAGATGTTCCACCACTCGCGCCGCTTGGCCGGATCCCGCAGTATGGCCATGATCTTGCTTAGGGTCCAGTTCTTGTACTCCTCCATAGGCCACCAAATCTGTCGTCGCTTGAACCAATAGTAGTTGTCGCCCAGGAAGGGTCTGACTTTGGTATCATTGGGCGGGCCGACGAGGACTATCGGTGCATCAAGAGCCTGCTTTGAAGGCTGAGCACCAAAATAGGCCGTGTTGGGATAATCTTGCAAGTACCACTCGAAGGGCCAGGTGGATTCGTTATCGTAGGCCACTTTGATCTGCTTGTCGCCCACCGTCCGCCGCGAGATGTCCTCGATCTCTTTCATGGTCAGGGTAATATCGGGAGTGCCGTGAGCGTAGACAATGAACTCCTTGGCGGTATCGTAGTTTATGTAACTGGCCATTGCACTGAAGCGAGCGGTGAGAATGCATAGGAGCACAAAGGCGGCAACGAAAACCACCTGCAGGCTACGCTTCGTCCCCAGGCCTCGCCAATAGCGAACCGCGCCCACCACGAGGATGGCCCCCACCACCAGAGCCGCCAGCCACTGCAGAGTGCGGCTCAGTTGAGCCAACGACCTCCCCTGGAAAGGAGCCGCCGTTACCAGAGCTGAGCCGGCAAAGAGAGTGAGGATCAGCAGAAGGGCCAAGATGGGGCCGCCGTCCTTCCAGAGTCTCCTCCAATCAATCCGCTCGAAGATCTGGCCGACAAAATGCCCGGCCACGACCATCATCGGCAGGACAGGATGCACGATCAACCAGGGCATCCTCTCGCCAGCCAAGCTATAGAGAACCAGGCTGGCGATCAACCAGTAAACCAGGAAAGGAACAAAGGGGGCTGATGGGGTGTCCTTTCGCTCATCTCTCTTTCTTCTAATAACTACGTAGTACCCCAGCCCCATAAAACTGAATAGCAGGGGCACGAACTCATACATGGGCATGAGGATGAAGTAGTAAAACCAGGGTTGGCTGCCGCGCTGGACGTCCTGTTGAGCCAGCCAATAGCCCAGGGAGCCAAGCACCCCCGTGGCGAAGCCCTGGCCGTTGGTGAAGAAGGTAGTGTACAGAACGATGTAGATGCCGTAGAAAATCCCTGCGGAGATGAGCCAGCGCTTCCAATCCCACCAGAGGCCAATAATAGCAGAGATGGCTACCAGGACAAGAAAGGTTGCGCCGGAGCGGATAATCCCTGCCTGGCTGTAGTCCAGGGGATCGGCGCGCAGAAGAAATTTAACGGGAAAAGCGGCGAGGAGAGGCAAAACCAGGGTGGCCATCACCAGGGCCAGCTCGAAGGCCGGAATGCTCTTTATCGTCCGCTGCCTGTCGCCAAGCCATTGGATCAAGAAGAACAGCCCAAGGAAGGAACCGAGGACAATGCCAATGATAAAGGTGTTCTCCTTGGTGCAAAAGGAGAGGGAGAGAATCACAACCAGCAGATAGAGGTGCAAGTTCTTACGTTCCTCCAGGTATCTGAACATGGCGAAGATGAGCAGCATGGTCCAAACGACAATGTAGACGTCGTTGCGGATGTAGCGGGAGTAAAAGAGGAGGGAGGGCGAGATGAGAAACAGCACTGAAGTGATCAGCGATCCCGTTCGCCCCAGCCACTTGCGAAATAAGTAGGGCAACGCCACCAGGACTACGCCGAACAGGGCGGGCGCCATGCGAGCCGTGTAGTCGTTCACGCCGAATAGGAGGTGAATGAGAGCGTTGGCCTCGAAGAGAAAGGGGCCATGGCTGGCGGGGTCGTGCTTGTAGCCCTGGCCGGCGTACAGCTTCCACGACCAGTTGCCGTGCCAGCTCTCGTCGTGGCTGAAGGCCCTCGCCCCCAGGTCGTAGAAGCGGGTAACTATGGCCACAGCGATGAGGAGTATGTAGAAAGCTGTTTCCCAATTCACGCTGAAAAGAAGCTGAATAGGGACATCAAGGAAGCTGCTTTTTTTAGATGGAGATTCTTGCATCAGTGTCACCTCTTTAGCGAATTAGTACTACAACGAGACCTCGGGTCATGGTCGCCTCTCATTGCTGCTAGGGGGCATCCTCGCTCCGTCTAGCATGTCGGAACGCCACTGAAGGCGGGGAGATGGTGCCCCTCAATAGCGAGTTATGTCAGAGTCTCGTTGTATCAATAGGTTCAACAGCCGCCTGAATTTTACTGTCTAATGGGGTCGTTGTCAAGTTGTAGCGATTCTATCCTCCTCTGGTTCTCAGGCACGACCCGTGCGGCAATGGTGGGCATCTCTTGGGTGGTGGGATGATCGGGATGGTGTAAGCAGAAGATGCCCGCGCTGGCCAGCCTCACCATCCCCTCCAAGGGATGCCCCCGGATTATCGGCATCCCTTCTTGATCATTATCAGCTTGGTACCTTCGGGGTCGAAGTGGAAACGAACCTCATCCATGAGCTTGCGCATGAAATAGAGACCCAATCCGCCACGCTTGCGCTTTTCCAGGCTGCAAGTGATGTCTGGTAGGGGAACGGCCTCGGGGTCGAAGGGGCGGGCGTTATCGCGGATGGTAACCACGAAATCGCCCTCCGCACACTCACAGCACAGGGCGATTTCGCCCTCTGTCTCTTCCCCATAGCCGTGCTCGATGACGTTGGCGCAAGCCTCATCCACGGCCATTTGTATTTCAAAAGTAGCTTTATCGTTCAGTCCCGAGGCCTGAGCCGCTTTGACTATGAACTCGGCGATGGTTGGCAAGTTCTCAAGGCGACCATCAACTG
>CAZGKH010000240.1:0-3559 GCA_964525665.1 uncultured Anaerolineae bacterium
ACTTGCTTCAAAGTTTGGATGATGCGCTGCGGAACGTGGGGGTGGATGGACTGAATGTTGACGATTTCGCCCAGCCTGAGAACCGGGCGATATTAGTCTCCTTGCGGGAGAGCCTGTGCCTTGAGGAAAGCTTTGATATAGAGGGCCTTCGAGAGGGTCTTGACGCGATATTGCACCCTCGCTTGGACCTCTTGCTGGAAGGATCGAAGGTTACTCCGGCTCCCAATGACGACCAAGTGGAGAAGGACCTGGTCAAAGGGGTGCTGCTTCTGCGTCAACGCAAGCTTCGTAAGTTGGTTGAGGAATTGCGTTTTGTCCTCCAAGGGAACGTCGAAGAGCTGGGGAGAGCCGCAGTTGAAGAATACGGCCAAATGTTGGACTCCTATCGTAGTGCCAAGTGGGACATTGATCAAGCCCTGGCTGCCAACTCGTATTTTGGACGACGCGAGGCCAAAACCCCTAGACTCGTAGCTTGAACCGCAGGTAAAACGATGGCTGAGATTCTTGAACAAAAGCCGGACGTGGAAAAACTGCTCTCCAAAGGCGCTGAGCAGAAATACTTGACCACAGAGGAAGTCCTGGCGGCCTTCCCCGATGCCGAATCGAACATAGACGATCTCGACGCTTTCTATCGTCGTCTGTTTGATATGGGCATTGAGGTCGTCGAGCCCAGCAAGTTGCCCAAGCAGGCTAGGGAGGGGCCGGGCGATTCAGAACCGGAAGCGCCAGAAGATAGAGCTGAGGCTGAAAGGGATCTGGCGGTCCTACCGCTGGAGGGCGTTGAATTAGCTGGCGATCCGGTCAAGATGTACTTGAGGGAAATCGGTCGGGTGCCCTTGCTCGACGCCAATCAAGAGATACAATTATCCATTAAGATGGCGGCTAGGGATTACCTGGAGAGCATTGAGCAAAGGCTAGCCGAGAAGCAGAAGCGACCTCGGAAGAGGTCAGAGGTGATGGCTGAGGCATTCAGAGCCCTGTACAGCGATTGGAAAGCGGTGCAGGAGGCTTGTCGAGAGCTCTCGATGGCGCCGCCCGATATGCTCTCTCTGATTGAAGAAGCCAAAGCTCTGCGTAGCAGTTCCTTCGGGGATCAAGAACCCTACCTATATACCTTTCTCGACGGGAGGGAGCAAGAAGGCAGCAAAAAGTGGGATGAGTTGACAGGCAAGCTGTTTGCTGTCTGTGCAGGATTATACGTCATGCCCCATCGGAGTTTGCGGTTTCTGAAGGATTACTATCGGCAAAAAGAACGGTTGCCATCGGTCAAGCTTTTCACCGAAGGGCTGGTGAGCGAAGGCACCCTGGCCAAGCACATGTCGCGGGTTCGCCAGCGTTCTGCGGAGGCTCAACAGGCGCTGACCAGAGCCAATTTGCGCTTAGTGGTCAGTGTAGCCAAGAAGTTCATGGGGCGCGGCATATCCCTGTTGGATCTCATACAAGAGGGCAACATAGGTCTACTCAAGGCGGTAGAAAAGTTCGACCACACCAAGGGATTTAAGTTCAGCACCTATGCCACTTGGTGGATTCGACAGTCCATAAACCGTTCCATCGCCGATAAGGCGCGCACCATCCGCATCCCGGTGCATGTGGTGGAGACTGTCAACCAGGTATCACAGATTTCACGCCAGCTCAGTCAGACATTGGGACGAGATCCAACGACAGAAGAAATCGCTCTGGAGATGGGGCGGTTATCCGAACATGAGAAGCATGCCATTGAGACGGCCTGGGCTGAGAACCAGCGTCTTGAGCCCGCTCTGCAGCGGAAGTTGCGGGGGGAGGCCGCCGAGGTAAGGCGCATCCTCCGAATGGCTCAGGAACCTGTGTCGTTGGAGACGCCTATGGGGCCAGAAAAGGATAGCTCCTTGGGCGATTTTATTGAAGACGAGAACTCGCCTGGCCCTGCGGATAGCACCTCCCATCAGTTATTGAAAGAGCAGATAAAGGACATGCTCGATCAGTTGACAGATCGGGAGCGCGAGGTGCTGGAGAAGCGCTTTGGCTTGAGGGATGGGCAGAGCCTCAGCCTGGAGGAGGTGGGTGAGTCTCTGGGAGTTACGAGGGAGCGCGTCCGTCAGATCGAGGCCAAGGCCCTGAGGAAACTCCGTCACCCCACGCGCCGACGCCAGTTACAGGACTATTTGGTGTGAGAGTTTGACTAATCGAATCAAGTTGTGTATAATAAAATGACGATCCTCGGTAGCTCAATTGGCAGAGCGACCGGCTGTTAACCGGTTGGTTGTAGGTTCAAGTCCTACCCGAGGAGTTGTATGGAGCGGGAATTTCTTCCCGC
Source organism: uncultured Anaerolineae bacterium (assembly GCA_964525665.1). Classification (GTDB taxonomy): domain Bacteria; phylum Chloroflexota; class Anaerolineae; order VGOG01; family VGOG01; genus CAYMKL01. The sequence continues at coordinate 2,294 of CAZGKH010000240.1, forward strand.
TCTTTGTTTGCCATTCGACTGAGCGTTCGACCGAGCTCACGACGATGGCTCACGACGAAACCAAAGGAGTAGCTCATGTCCATCTTGTTTGAAGCTGGTAGTATCGCTGGCCTTGAGGTGAAGAACCGGCTCGTTCGGTCTGCCACCGCGGAGAAAATGTGCGATGAGGGTGGCCGGCCTGAGCAGGCCATGATTGATCTCTATGCTGACCTGGCCAGAGGCGGCGTGGGGTTGATCATCACCGGCCATGCCTTTGTTCATGCGAGCGGCAAGGCTCACCCAACGATGATGGGTGTCCATCGCGATGAGCTTGTCCCCTCTCTGCAAGCTCTGACCAAGGTCGTGCACCAAGAGGGTGGCGGTAAGCGAAGCGGCGTCGTTATGCAGATCAACCACGCTGGGCGTCAGACCTCAGAGGAGACCATCGGTCGAACCCCGGTGGCTCCCTCGCCGGTGCCCCGGGTCAAAGGAGGCCCTCGCCCCCACGAATTGACGGATGCGGAGATTGAAGAACTGGTTTCCGCCTTCGGCAGGGCTGCCGGACGGGCCAAGGAAGCGGGGTTCGACGGCGTGCAATTGCATGGGGCGCATGGCTATCTGATCAACCAGTTTTGCTCGCCAGCCACCAACTGGCGCCGCGATCGGTGGGGCGGCAGCATCGCCCGGCGGCTGCGATTCCTGGAGGAAGTGGCTGCAGCGGTGCGGGACGAGGTGGGGGGTGATTACCCGTTGCTCATCAAGCTGGGCATCCAGGACTTCGTGCGGGATGGCCTGACCCTGGACGATGGGGTGGAGATAGTGCGCCACTTGGCTGACTGGGGTATTGATGCCGTGGAGATAAGTTGTGGGATGGGCGGGACCAGCAGCCGAAAGGACATCCTGAAGCCTGAGGATGAAGCTTACTTTTTGCCTCAGGCCAGGCGAGCCCGGGAGGCGACCGACCTGCCCATCATCCTGGTAGGTGGAATGAGATCACTCGCGGTTGTAGAGAGCATCCTCGAAGAAGGCGCCGCTGACTTCATCTCCATGTGTCGGCCTCTGATCCGGGAACCCGATCTGCCCAATCAGTGGCGGGAGGGCCGCACCGAATCTGCCGCCTGTGTCTCTTGCAACAAATGCTGGCCTGGGCCGGGAGAATACGGCATCGCCTGCCGCAATCCTAATAAGTGAGCACGCTCTTTGATCGCCGAGAGTCTCCGACCGAGGCGAAGGGCTCGGTCGGAGACCTTCGCCCATCACAGTTGGCACGCCCATCGCAGTTGGCAC
>CAZGKH010000240.1:3659-6507 GCA_964525665.1 uncultured Anaerolineae bacterium
CAGTTGGCACGCCCATCGCAGTTGGCACCCCCATCACAGTTGGCACCCAACGTAATTGGAGGTGAGTTGATCCCAGAAAGATTGGTCCTGGCTTCGGCCTCACCGCGACGGCGGCAGCTCTTTTCACTCTTGGAGGTGCATTTCATCGCCACGGCTGCCGATGTGGCCGAGGAGATCGAAGAAAGAGAGAGCCCTGAGGAGATGGTCTGTCGCCTGAGCCTAGTCAAGGCCAGGACGGTGGCTCTTCTGCACCCTGAGTACCTGATCGTCGCTGCTGATACCACTGTTGCCCTGGATGGTGATGTGCTGGGCAAGCCAGCCGATGAAGCCGGTGCTGTAGCCATGTTGCGGCGCTTGCGGGGGCGAAAGCACACCGTCTTCAGTGGAGTGACGGTCTATCACCCGATGTCGGGGCAGACCATCACAGAATTAACCGAGAGCATGGTCTGGATGATAGCCTACACCGACGAGGAAGTGGCTCATTACGCAGCCAGCGGCGATCCCCTGGACAAGGCTGGGGCTTATGCCATTCAGCATCAGAACTTCAGCCCCGTGGAGCGTATCGAGGGTTGCTACGCCAGCGTTATGGGCTTGCCCCTTTGTCATCTTACCAGGGCGTTCGCCCACCTCGGTGTGACATTGCCTGTGGATGTGCCTCAGGTCTGCCAGGGCTTCACAGGCCATCGTTGTCTCGTGGCCAGCGGGATTTTGCACAAATAGCCACTACTACGGCCCACAAATGGCGAGAGCCGCTGACTGCGATCAGCGGCTCTTTTGCGTCTGAGCGTAGCGTTCAAGTGCGTTGCACTTTATTTCCAGGATACGGCGGGGACCTCGGCAGGGACGGCGTATGGGCCATCGCGGAATTCATCCCAGTAGTCCCGCTGATTGATGTAAGAATAGGCGAAAATAGCTTGCCCTGATGCTCCAGCCTGACGAGCCATCTCGATTCTCGACCAGATTTCATCGAAAGAATCATAGTCAGCGGTGATTCCCGGCCAAACGTGGCGACCATTGGCGTTGGACACGAAGTCGCGGACCAGCACGTCGAAGCGGTCTGGGTAATCCTTGGCAGTGATGGTGTAGAGCATGGGAGAGATGGCGTCAATCACTCCTGCTTCCATCCAACCGTGTGAATCCTGGTAGTAGCCAGAGTAGCCATCCCAAGTGATCCAGTCCCACTGGTCTTGATTGATGGGCCAGACCGCCGCCGTCAGCATCAAGTCGGGCTTGGGGGAGATAGCTTCGTATAAGCTGCTTACAAGAGATGTGACTTGTGAGCGCTGCCAGTCTTCCCAAGTTAGCTCTGGGTCAGTGGTCTTTTCTTCCGCAAAGCGGGCTTTGCTTACCGGATCGTGGGAGTACTCCGGCCGATAGTATCGAATCCGGTCCAAATGCAGGCCGTCCACATCATAATTGGTCACTATGTCCTCGCAGACCTGTACGATGTGTTCGGCTACAGCCTCGTGACCAGGACTGGCCCAGAGATAGGACGTGTTCAGTTGCATGGGCTGGCCCTGGTCGTCCCAGTGAACCCAGTCGTCATCATAGAGCTCGTTAAATAGGTTGTACATGTGCTCAGGGGTTGTGGAGGGCGGGGGGCTCTCGCCCAACCAGGCGGAATAGGCGTTGACCCAGGCGTGTAGCTCTAGGCCCGCGGCGTGGGCCAGCTCTATTGCGGTGGCCAAAGGGTCCCAGCCGGGATCTTGGCCCAGGGTGCCCGTCAGCCTCTGCGCCCAGGGCTCGTAGTTAGACTGGTAGTAGGCATCGGCCTGGCCACGCACCTGGAAGAGTATGATGTTAAAGTTGGCGTCAGCGGCTCGATTCACTATCTCTTGAACATCCTCTGAATCTGAGTAATCCCAGCGGGTTACCCAGAGAGCTCGAGCTTCTGAAGGGTGGTAATCTTTCCAGATCAGAGGTAGGTATGCGTAAAACGAGGGAGTGCTGGTTGGCGTAGGCGTCGAAGTTGGGGTAAAGAGGGACGTTCCAGTCGGTGTGGGGGTGCTGGTCGGTGTTCCCGTGGGTGTCTGCGTTGGTGTCGTGGTGGTAAGTGTGGGCGTGGGAGTTGGGGTGGCTATCGGGTACCATATCTGCACAGCGACATCATCGAGGTACATGGCTGTCTTGAGATCACCCACCCCATCGTTGTAGACATTGAAGTACAATATGAGCGTCTGCCCCTTGTAGGACGTCAGCTCAAAGGTGTGGTACGTCCAGGCTTGGCCGTCGGAGCAGACTCTTGGCATCGCCCAGTCTAGGGGACTCCAATTTTGGTTATAGATGATCACCTCTTGCCAATCGTACGAGAAGTCATCCTGGCAGATGGGGTAGTACCAGAACGACAGAGTAGCCCTCACCACATCCCCGGGAATGGTCACCTCCTGATAGACGGAGGACCAACTTCTGGCGTCACTCTGGTAGGTGATTCCCAGGCGCATGGACCGAGAACCAGACCGAACCACAGCCGTGGAGTAGACCGCTGGGCGTGGGGTATTCCCGATGGTCCAGCACTCTGTCGTTTCAAAGCCGCCGTTGCAGACCAGTTCCTCATCGGGAATTCGCGTCGGCGTGCTGGTTGGTGTGGCTGTATTGGTTTGCGTGGGTGTGGCAGTCGGCGTCTCCGTGGGAGTGCTCGTCGGTGTCGCGGTGGCTGTAGGTGTGATGGTTGACGTCGGCGTGAAGGTGCTGGTTGGTGTTTCCGTTGGTGTGTTTGTGGGTGTCGCGGTATCAGTGGGCGTGGCCGTTGACGTCGGCGTGAAGGTGCTGGTTGGTGTTCCCGTAGGCGTGCTCGTGGGTGTCGCGGTATCAGTGGGCGTGGCCGTTGACGTCGGCGTGAAGGTGCTGG